>NZ_KE148446.1:0-19150 GCF_000410615.1 Novosphingobium sp. B-7
CGCGCGGCGCCAGCCATTCCCGCCCTGGCCCGCCGCTCACCGCATCGCGTGCACCGCATCGCGTGGACGCAAGAGCAGCGGCCCGGCCGCGTCGCGTGCGTGCAGCGGGCCAAGCAGGCTGGCCACGGTATCCACATTGCTGGCCACCAGCGGCAATTGCAACACCGGCGCACCAGCCTTGGCAGTCAGGCCGGACAGGCGCAGCGTAATCTCCACCGTGCCCACGCGGTCTCGGTCGGCCACATCGGCGCGCGGGGCAAAGGTGACCGTCAACGCGGGCGGAGTGGCGCGAGCCGGTGCAGGCAGCAGCACGGCTGCGGCCAGCAACGCGGCCAGGGAATGGGGCAATCGCGGCATTGGCAGAAATCCCCTGTTGCGTGGTCAGATTGCCAAGCGGTTGCCTGCTGCCTGGCGCAGGGCCGCTTCCAGCGCGGCAAGGCCGGCGTCAAGTTCGGCATCGGGCAGGCAGAAGCCGATACGGATGTGTCCGGGCTGGCCAAAGAATTCGCCCGGCGCCACGATCACCCCGCTTTGCGCGATCAGCATTTCGGAAAAGGCGCGGGTATCGGCAATGCCGGGCAAAGCGGGAAAGCAGATGCAGCCGGCATCGGGCAATTCACCCGCCATCAGTCCGGCATCCACCATGCGGGCAAACCACGCGGCAAAGCGGGGTCGCGCGCGCGCCACATGGCTGCGCCAGTGATCGGCAAAGGCGTCGGCGCGCAGCATCACTTCGGCAGCGACCGCGTGCGACAGGGTCGAAACCCCGAATTCGGCGCGCGCGGCATAGTCGCGCAGGGTGGCCATCACGCCGGGCGCACCCACGATCCAGCCACAGCGCAACACGCCCAGGCCGAAAATCTTGGTCAGGCTCGACAGGCTGATCACCGCCGGCGAAAGCGCGCAGGCCGGGCCGGGGCGGCTGGCCTTGTCGGCATAGTCGCCATAGACTTCGTCCACCACCAGCAGCACGCCGCGTGCCTGTGCCAGGTGGGCAAGCGCGACCAGGGTATCGCGCGGGATGCCCATGCCCGAGGGATTGTGCAGGTCAGACACCACGATCAGCCGCGTTTCCGGGCGAAGCGCGGCGGCAACCTGGTCCACGTCGATGCCGAAATGCGGGGCGGGGCGCGTGAACGTATCCACGCCAATCCCCTGCACTTGCGCTGCGCCGGCAAACAGATCGAAACCCGGCACTTCCACCAGCACGCGATCACCAGGCCGGAGCAGCGCGCGATAGAGCAGGGTGAGGCCGCCGGTGGCGCCGGTGGTGCACAGCACCTGGTCGATATCGACGCCATGGCTTTGCGCCAGCATCGCGCGCACGAACGGATTGCCGTCACCAAAGGCGCTGACATAGCGCGGTGAAAAATCGGGTTCGACTGTGGCCAGAACGGCCTGGCGCAGCAAGGCGCGCGGTTCGGGCACCGCGCTTTCAAACAGGCTCACGATCGGGCGCGGCGCCTGGCGTGCCAGCGCCACGGCGGCGGCAACCCATTGGGCATAAGCCATCGGCGCGGGGGCGATGGGCGGGGTGGCCAGATCGGGCGTGGCATCAGGCAGGGCGGTGCAGGTCATTGCGCCGATCCTATCGGGCAGGCGTTGCGCTTGTTATGCGATCTGTGCCCGCCGCGCGGGCGCCAGCGCATAATCCTTGTTGCCAGGGCGGCAAAGCCGGTCAATGCCGCCAATGCAAGTGCCGCGTAAGGCAGGCGTGGCGCTGGCCAAGATGGATCGCGGCAGAAGCGCGCGCTCACCTGGCGCCAGGCGAAACGGCGCGACGCCGGGCTGCTGGGTGATCGCGAAACGTTGCGGCTCGATGCCGAACGATGGGGCTGTTCGCGTTAGGCGCGGCCTTTGTAACCGCCATTTTTCTCTGCCACCTCGCGGGCGGCATGATCACCGCGTTAACGGCCTACTCGTCGATCCTGAAAATGCGCAGTTGCGCTTCCAGTTCGATCGCGCGTTGCCTGACGATCGCCGTGTGGTCGGCGGCCTGCATCGGCACGTACATCGTGCCCTGTCGCGTTGCAAACAGTGCGTTGCTTGCCTGGATATGCGCGTCACGAAAGCGCAGCCACGCGCGCTGCGCCTCGCGCAGTTTACCCGCCGCGTCGTTGGGCAAGGCGTGCAACAGCGCGCGGTAGGCCGCGCCCATGCGCTTGTCGTAGGCGTCGCGGGCAGCGACCTCGCAGCCGACCTGGCCGGCCGTGGATCCGTTGCTCGCGCCATCCAGGCAGCGCCGCGGCTCGGTTTCGGTCTTGTCCGCGCGCTCCACGGCGTGGGCAGAGGCAGCGTATGGTGTGGCAACGAAAACGGCCAGGTGCGCGATTTGGCGAATCTCCATCAAGGCCTCTCCTCTCGATTGCGGCCTAACCTCTAGCTTTCCAGATGCCCACTGATCGAGGCATTTGCTGCGGTTCGAACGCGATAGGGAGTGTAAACCGTTCCAGACCTGCTTGCCCGCCGGCTGTTGGTCTTCGCATCGCAAAAAGGGTGCTCAAACGCACGTTGCCCCGCCGAATGGCAGAGGCCAATACCTATCAGGATACCCGTATGGCTTTCGATTGGTGCCGAACGCGCCAGAATAGCGCCGCGCGAAAATCGCGGAGAAACTGGCCGATGCCAGCCATTCAGCGCATGCGCAGGGAGATTTGCAAGAGAGAAAGTAGCGCCAGGAGAGGACTCCCATTCACGCCCATTTATGCCTGAATTCCGCCACTTTTTGTGAGGATCTTCTGCTTGATGCCCTAAGCGATACCCTCAGAAATTATCTTGGGCAGGTTCGAGTTCTTGATGCTGCCGAATCGCCCTGCCGATCGCGTCTTTGCTGCTGTCCTGCTAACGCCTGTGCGCCTCTTACTCCACCCGAACCATCGGAGCACTTCATCAGTACTGCGTGGAGCGAGACCAGCGGTGAATGCTCAATTACGCGGGGATGATAGAGCGCGGTAGCGATCACCGGCTGGATCGAGGTGCTTGGCATCGGGTGAAAGCGAATTGTAGTAGTGGTATTGGCTTCGGCCGATGTCATGCCTAGCGCCACCAACCATGCGCTCTGCGCGATCGCGCACCTCAGGCGAAAATTTGTTCCGGGTCTTGCTCATAACGAAAGCTCCTTTTCACAAACAGGAGCCTTCGGAAAAGCCAGGGCGGTCCAGTTCGTGCTCGCTGCCTGGCAGCACGACTGTGACCACACCGACATTACGGCCTAGGGCTGTAGTGAGGCAAGGTAGGCGGAAACGTCCCTGACGTCTGCTGCGGACAATCCCCGGGCAACTACCTTCATGGGCGCAACCCCCGGATTGGCACGTGCTCCGGTCCGCATATCCCACAACGTACGCGCGACATAGCCGGCTGGCCGTCCGGCGATAGGCGGCGTCATGCCTATGCCCTCCAGGCGTTCGCCGTGACAGCTCTGGCACGGCATCCCCCCGCCACCGCCGGTCATGACGATGCGTCTCCCGCTGTCGATTGCCCCCAACGGGGCATAATCGGTCATCACCACATGATCGTCGTCGATCATCATGCGTCGCAGGTCACTGGACAATTCGACAACGCGGTTGCCGATCGGCTCGGTTCCTCTGCCCGGAGCGACATTGAGCCAGCCATATTTGTCGGGATAGGTCTGCGGCGCCGTAGTGCTCTCGACGACTTTTACCCAGCGCGACCTCGGCAGTTGCGAAAAGTATGTCGCCGCCTGTCTGAGTTCCGTCGGCGAGACCGCTTTTGCTACCTTGATCATCTCGGCCGTGCTGGGCTGCCCGCGTGCGGCTGACCGGCGATCGCCGTTTCGAAACGCCATGACTTGCTCGATGATATAATCGGCTGGGAGGCCGGCCAGATCCGCAGAGGCGGGAAAGCCTGCCCCGTTCAACAAATGGCATTCTGCGCATGGCGTGAGCCCGGCCCGTCCGGGACCGCCTACGACCGCTGGAGCCGGCGGGTGATCCTGTGGGTGCCAGTCGATCGGCCTTGGCGCTGCTTCCATCTGCGCGCGGGATAAGACGAGCGGGCTGCCGGGCACGCGAAACGGCCCCCTCCCCAGCGGCTGTCCGTAGGTCGACGTCGGACCGTGCGGATAGGCCCATGCCAACGCCGATATCGGGTCAGCATCGCGTTGGCATGCCGATACCAAGATCAAGAGTGCGGCGGCCAAAACTCCCGGTCGAGCTCGCTGCCGAGTCTTGCGCATCGCCATGCTCATTTCGCCCCGTACCGTTGCGCAATCATAACAAGCCTGCGCAGGTTGATAAGTCGCGCGTATTCGCGGGATCTAGGCGATGTGGAATTTGTCCACGCCGCCTAGGTAATGGTAGGTCTTTCTACGACGTCTCACTGCCGCTCGTAAACGAGCATGACTTTTTTGGCGGGTGCAAAGCGATCGCCTGATCGTTGAGCCTTCCGCATGATTTCGGCTTGATCATTCTTTCATTGCTATGAGACCGCAGCGCGCTCGCGCTCGCGCCCACGCCGCGCTGAGGAGAGCATAAGTGCGACGATGCCGCCAGCCCCCGCTATCAGCAGCCCAAGGCACGTGCTGCGCACGTCGGACAGCGCGATCATCAGCAGGATTGCCAGGTCCATGAACAGGGCGAGCGCTGGCAGAAACGGGTAGCCTATCGCGCGGTAGGGCCGGTTCAGCTCTGGCTCGCGCCGCCGCAGCTGAAAGAACGCCAGGTCCATCGCGGCGGTTACTGCCAGCGCCAAAGTCCCCATCAGCATGAAGATTGTCTCGTATCGCCCGGTAAGCACCAACAGGACAGCGACCCCAGCGAATGCCAACAACGCAAGATCCGGCGTGCCGCCAGCGTTGACGCTGGTCAGGAAACGCGGGGCGTAGGATGCCTTGCCCAGCGCGAACAGGACGCGCGTGCCGGGCATGATCCCGCTGTTCATGCAGACGACCAGCGTGGCGAACGCCACAGCCGACAAGATTCTGATACCCGTTGTACCCAGGGCGCTGCCAAGCGCCAGTTGCGCCGGGAATGCTGCGCCCGAAAGCTTCGCCAACGGCAGGGCGTGGCCAAGGCCCAGCAGCATGCCGACGTACAGCGCGCCAAAGGCAATGACCGACCAGCCTAGCGCGCGCGGCACGGTACGGCCGGGATCGGCGGTTTCTTCGGCGAAATAGGCGGCGTTGTTCCAACCGACATAGGTGCCGTAGACCAGCTGATAGCCGATGATCAGTCCCCCGGCGGTCCAGATCGGGGCCTTCGCCGGCACCAATGCTGCCACTGGCGCTGCGGTCGGGGCAACAACGAACAACAGGACAATGATTCCGATGACCAACGCCGCCTGAACCAGACTGGCCGTCATCTGCGTCCTTTCGCCAGCCACGACACCGCGCCAATTGATCAGTGAGAAAACGATCAGCAGAATCGCCGCGCTTAGCCTCGGGTCCGGCGCGATGATCGGCCATACAATCGCCAGAAAGATCGGCGCCCCCGCCGCAGCCTGCGCGGTGCCGGCGATACAGCTTAGCGCGTCCGTCCAGCCGATCACCATGGCGGCCGTGTCGCCAAATGCCCGACGTGCGACGACGACGCTGCCGCCCGACAAGCCGATGGCAGTCGACACTTCTGCCCATAGATTTGCCGACAGCAGTGACTGCGCCCCCACCGCGACGATCAGCAACACGGCAAGACGGACACTGCCGGTCTGCGCAATCACATTGCCTGGGCTGCGAAAGATGCCGCTACCGACCATATTGCCGAGCCCGACAGCGAGCGCGAACGCGGTCCCGAGCACGCGAAGCAGGCCCGATGAGGTTTTCACAGAGTACACCAGATCACCCCCCAGGGCTGGGCCTGATTTGCGAACCAGGTCGCGGACCAACCGCTTGTTGACGCATCGCTTAATCCTGCGCATTCGATGCGATCCGGCCTGCGCATGTCAGCCCTCGCGGTGTCGTCAGTTCATCTTGGTGATAGGGGCGGAGGCGAGCTGCCACTTGCCGCCGCGGCAACAATGACGATCCTCATTGTGCGACCCCTTCTGGTCAGCTCTTGTGCGCGGTCAGACGGTCGACAGAGCCGAGCAGTTTGTTGTCATTGCTGATTGCCAGCGTCTTGCCGTCTGCGAGCACGGTCAGCGTGCGTACGATCCCGATCTGCCCCTGGCGCCGAAACGTCTCGATCAGCGTGCGGGGGCCATCGCGTGTCACCGACACCTCTCCGGGTATGTCCGTGCCGGATATCGGCACGAACCCGCCGCCGATCGTCGCTGCGAAGGATTGGCCGGTGGAGTTACGCTGGGACATGACGTTGCCGTTGACGGTGATAGTGAAGCGGGTCTTTTCCGCGCTCGGATCGGCGATTGTGGTGGTGCGCCATGCGCCCGATGTCAGATGTGCGGCGGGATCCGCAGTCCCCGTGCGAACCTGGACTCCGGTCTCTTTGGTCGTCTTCCCGCTGGTGGCGCCGCCAATGACGACGGTGTAGGTCAGCGTCGCGCCATCGGGTGAGGCAACGTCGGTTTCATCGTGCACCACCCGGCCACGGAGGCGCTCGACCATCCGCATGGTGCGTGGGTCGATGATCGTTACCGATGCTTCGTCAAGGCTGGTCTGGCGGGCCACCGGATGAAACGCACCATCCGCAGGGATCGTGTATGACGGGACACAGCTGTCGCAGGTGAATTGCCCGTCCTTGACCGTCACCGTGAACGGCTTGTTCGAAAGCTGCGCCGACGAAAGATCGAGTACCCACTCGCCGTTGAAAACGCTCTGCTCCGCAGCAGACGTGCTCGACGCCGCACAGAGGAGCGCGACTGCTGAAAGGAAGTGCTTCATAGAGCCCCCACCGAGTTAATTGCGTCAGGATAAGCTTGCGCGGCCGGATGAGCGCTCGACGCGATTAACGACGTCGTCTTTCTGTGGCCTGCCCAAGCGATATCCCAGCGGCGTGATTTCGGTGATGGAACATTTTTGATCAGCTCGTGATCGAGGTTCAGGCGGCGATGCCGTCGCGATCTACGTTCTTCTGGTCGCTAACGTCGCGGAATGTGCGGGCAACGGCTCCGAGATAGACGATCATCTTCGTGGCGAAGACCCACTCGATCATGTCCTGGCCGGCGTCGGTAAAAGTTACCGCTCCGTCGTTTAGTTCGATCAGCTGTGCCTCTACGGCGGATTGGAAAAGACGCCGGATATGGGGGCGGGATACATGAAAGCGCCGCGCTGCCGTAGCAACTGCAAAAGGGATCGAACCGGTCGGCGGGAAGCTATCGCCCGGCGCTTCGCTCACAAGCTGGTTGAGGATTTGGGCTCCGGCGTGACGATGCGAGAAAACCTGGAAGTAGTTGTCCACGTCGTGTCCCTGCGCGCTGCTGTCCAGAAACCCTTGCGTCAAGTGCCGCACCAAGGCGTGAAAGGTGCGGGGATCGTCCAAGGCGCCAGCCACCTGCTTTGCTGCCGGTGCAATCCAAGCGGTCGCCTCGACAACCTGACGAAGATGAGCGGTGTAGGTATTCAGGAATTTGTCGGTCGGGAGGTAAACGGCCGGGGAATGCGAGGGACGTGCCGGCCTCACTTCGATAAACCGAAGATAGCCCATGTAGATAAGAAGCAAGCGCGCCCGGCCGGGGCTAGCGAGCCCAAGCTGTGTCATCAACTCCTTCAAGCGCGGCAGGGTTATGCCGCCCGAAACGTGAAGCATCGCCGTGCACAAAGCGGCGACCTTGCGACCTGCATCCTTGAGTATGCCGGCGATAGCGGGGTCGGCGTCAGCGCTTTCGAGCATTGCCCGTGCTAGCCAGCGGATGGCGCTGGGATAGCCTGGATTGGCGCGTAGACGCACATAACTTTCCAGCGGAATGATCGCGCCGGTATCCCAGGACAGCAAGTCCGTCATTTGATCCTCTAGCGCTCAGACTCGATCAGGGCGATCGGCTTTAGATGTAGTCGGCGCTCTGATCATCAGAGAGATACCCGAAAACGCGGAATTCGCTGGGAGTTTTCTCGCCGGGCACATTAACAGCCTTGAGGGATGATCTGACGACTTCTCGGTCAGCAGGTGTTTCAACCTGAATATCGACATGCAGAATGGCATCATATGCTAGCCGGAACCGAGGTCAGGATAAGCTCCGGCATAGCAACTTTGGTATCGCGCTCAAGGCGCATCGCGCCTCTCCAGCATCCTTGCACGGGTGATTACCGCCGCCAGGATGCGTGGACGTCACAGAAGTTATTCGGCGCGTGATCCGGGGATATTGGTGTTCTTGCTGGTCGGCACCGGCACCCGGGGCCACAGCAGGTGATCGAGGGACAGGGTTCCACCACCCTTGGCCAGCAGGGGCAACAGCAGACCGGCCCAGCTCAGATGGGTGGGCCAGGCATCGGGATAGACAAACACTTCGATCACCAGTGTCATGCCCAGCAGGCCCAGCGCCCCCAATCTGGTAAACAGGCCAAGGAACAGCAGCAGCGAGAACAGGTGCTCCGAAATCGTCGCGGCATAGGCGGCGAGGTGTGGTGGCACGAGCGGCAGCGCATAGTCGCTGGCAAAGAGGTCGAACGTGCCGTCGGTGATGGTGAACCAGCCTTCCACCTTGGCGCGGCCCGACAGGAAAAAGATGGCGCCCGCGCCCAGCCTCGCCACCAACAGCAACAGCCATTCGGGAAGCAGTCGCCGCGCCTGATCGGTGGCGTGGTGGCAAAACGAGATCAGCGTGGTCATCGGCTTGTCCTTGGTCGTTCGGCGGACATGGCAAGGCGGCCCGGACAGTGCGGATGGCAGCGTCCGGGCACCGCTTGGTGGAGAGGGCTGGTTCAACCGCGCGGCGTGAGCGAGCCCATGCCGTGGGGCGTCTTGATCGACGTGCAGGTGCCGATCTTCACCGCTTTCCAGGCGTTGCCCTGATAGTCCTTGACCGAGGTGCCGGCGCAACTGGTGCCGGCACCGGCCTTGCAGTCGTTCTTGCCGGCGAGCGCGACGCCATAGCACTTCTCGGTCTTGGGAGCATCGGCGGCCTGCGCGCTCGCCCCGGCAATGGTGGCCGAGAGGGCAACCGAGAGAGCGACGGCAGCGGCGGCTTGGGTAATGGTCATGATCAAGCTCCTTGGGAATGAAGGCGGTCAGGTGCGGCGCGGGCGGCGTTCCTGCCCCGGCCGACAGGGAGCATTTCGGCGCGGGTGGACGGTCGGTTACAGAATATATTTTCGACGATGGGCCGCTTGCGGTGTAACCATCGGCGGGTCTGGCGCGAAGCATGGCGTGGGAGCCCACATGCAAGCGAACGAAGCCCAGTTGAAAGCGTGGATGATTGGCGGTCTGGATGGCGATGCGGCCTGCCAGGCGCAATTGCTGCGCGCGCTCGTTCCCGTGCTCGAAGCGTTTTACCGCCGCCGCATGCGCGATCGCCGCGACGACATCGACGATCTCGTGCAGGAAACGCTGATTGCCGTTCACACGCGGCGGGCGACGTTCGACCGGGATCGCGCGTTCGGTGGCTGGCTGTTCGCCATCGCGCGCTACAAGATGGTCGACCACTTCCGCCGCTGCGGCCGAACCTGCCCGATCGAGGGGCTGGACGACATTCTGGTTGCCGAGGGGTTCGAGGAGGCCAGCAGCGCGCGGATCGATATCGACCGCTTGCTGGACGCGCTGCCGGCCAAGCAGTCGCAGGCGATCCGAGCCACCCGCCTCGACGGACTGAGCACGCACGAGGCGGCGGCGCGGGAAAGGATGGGGGAATCTGACGTGAAAGTGTCGGTGCATCGCGGCCTGAAAGCGCTTGCGGCCCGTATCAGAGGCGAATTGTAGGATGAACACCGACCAACTGATCGATGCCCTGGCGCGCGAGGTGACGCCCGTGCCGCGCCATGCCGTGGGGCGCCGCCTGGCCATTGGTCTTGCCGCGGGGGGCGTGATCACGCTTGCGCTGATCGCCTGGCTGCTAGGGTTCAATCCGCAGCTTGGCGCGGCCATCCGGCACTATTCGTTCTGGATGAAATGGGGCTACACCGTGTCGCTGGGCATCTGCGCGGCGCTGGCCACGGCGCGCCTCGCCCGGCCCGATAGTGGCCGGTTCGGCTGGTTGTGGCTGATGGCGATCCCGGTCCTTTCGCTGGTGGCGATCGGCTTGTTCGAAATGAGCCGGGTTCCGCCCGCCCAATGGCTGGCGATGTGGCTGGGGCAAAGCTGGAGCGTGTGCTCGTCGATCGTGTTCCTGCTCTCGGTGCCGATCTTTGGCGGGCTCTTGTGGTCGTTTCGGCGCCTTGCCCCAACGCGCCTGAGAGCCGCCGGCGCCACCGCAGGGCTGACGGCGGGATCGTGGGGCGCAACGCTCTATTGCCTGCACTGCCCCGAAGTGTCCGCGATCTTCGTGCTGACCTGGTATACCCTGGGGATTGGCCTGGCGGCGCTTGCCGGCGCCATCCTCGGGCCGCGTCTGCTGCGCTGGTAATCTTTTTTCGCCGCTGTAACCGCAGCCGGCACCCTGGCGAATAACCCCATGCCACTTTCGGCAATCGCATTTCCCAGGAGCGCTATGATGAACACTCTCAATTCGGGCCTGAGCCTCGCTGCCACTGCTGCCGTCGTGGCCGTGGCGGCCGCGGCTGTTGCCACCCCGGCGATGGCAGCGAGCGGCACGGCCGTGGTCCACTGCTATGGCGTCAATAGCTGCAAGGGCACGTCGGACTGCAAGTCGGGCAACCATGACTGCAAGGGCCAGAACGACTGCAAGGGCCAGGGTTTCAAGGCTCTGTCGGTCAAGGCCTGCAAGGCCGCTGGCGGCAGCCTGACCGAGCCCAAGTAAGCGCCACGACATCCACCCCGGCCTGCGCGCCGCCGCCCCGGCCAGTGGGCGGCGGCGCGCAGGCAAGAGGAGAGCGATCGTGCCTCACCCCAGCTTTGCCGGTTTCGGCCTCGGCCTGCGCAAACCGCATTATGCCGCCTTTCTGGAAGCGGCCGTGCCGGTCGATTTTGTCGAGGTGATATCCGAGAACTTCATGGTTCCAGGCGGGCGGCCAAGGCGCATCCTGCACCAGGTACGCGCGCGCTATCCAGTGGCGCTGCACGGGGTCTCGCTCTCCGTTGGCTCGGCCCATGGGTTGGACGCGGCATACCTGGCGCGTTTGCGTAGCCTGGTGGACGAGATCGAGCCATTGTTCGTGTCAGACCACCTGAGCTGGTCGCGCACGCCGGGCTTCAACGCGCACGATCTCTTGCCACTGCCCTATACCGCCGAAGCGCTCGATATCGTCTGCGCCAACCTGGCCCACGCCCAGGAGTGCCTGGGGCGTGCGATGCTGATCGAAAATCCCTCGAGCTACCTGGCCTTTGCCCAGTCCGACATGGCCGAGTGGGAATTCCTCGAACGGGTCTGCGCGCGGACCGGCTGCGGCCTGCTGCTCGATCTCAACAACATCCACGTTTCGGCGATCAACCATGGCTTCGACCCGCTCGCCTATCTGGCCGGGGTGCCGTTGGACCGGGTGCGGCAGATCCACCTTGCCGGCCACAGCCAGGGCGAGACGCTGTTGATCGATACCCATGATCAGCCGGTCCCGCCTTCGGTATGGACGCTGTTTGCGCAAGTCATCGATCGCCTGGGCCCGGTCGCGGTGATGATCGAGCGCGATGACAATATCCCGCCGCTGGCTGACCTGCTGGCCGAACTCGACCAGGCCCGGAGCCTGGCACGGCGCGGGATTGCGGCATGACGCTGGCCATGTTTCAGGCCGAATTCGGCGACTGGCTGATGACCGGATCGGACCGGGCGGCGGCGCGCTTTGGCCCGGTGGCCCAAGCCGGACTGCTGGTTTACCAGAACAATTATCGCGCGGCGTTGATGGCCTGCCTTCACGAGAGCTTTCCGCAAACGGTGCAGTGGCTGGGGCCTGAAGACTTCCAGGCCAGCGCCGCCCGCTGCATCGATGATCGCCCGCCCGATAGCTGGTCGCTGGACCACTATGCCGCCCTGTTCCCGCAAAGCCTGGCCGCGCAATGGCCTGACGATCCCGAAGTGGCCGACCTCGCCGCGCTGGAACTGGCGCTGGCCGATGCTTTTGTCGGCCCCGATGCCGATCCGCTGCCCAGCGCCGCGATGGGGAGGATCGATTGGGACAAGGCCGTGCTCCGCTGCGTGCCCAGTGCACGCCTGGTGACCTTGCGCACGAATGCGCCGGCGATCTGGTCCGCGCTGGTTCTTGGCGGCACCGTGCCGCGCGCGGAAAGGATGCCGCACCCCGTCGCTGTGCTGGTCTGGCGGCAAGGGGACACCGCCTGCTTTCGCACGCTGGACCCGGCGGAGGCCAAACTCGCCCCGCGACTGCTGGCCGGCGTATCGTTTGCCGAGGTGTGCCGCCACCTGGTGCGCGCGCATGGTGAGGCAGAAGGTGTCAGGATCGCGGGTCATTTGTTGGCGCGGTGGGCGACCGATGGCCTGCTGCATGGCGGTGCCCTGGCCTGAAATCATTGCGGTGCGGGAAAGGTGATGCAATAGAGGGGGGCGGGTGCTCGCTGGCCAGAACGTGGTGCGGGCAGGCTTTTGCGCTGGTCGGGCCGCCAGCGGGCCAACAGTCGTGTCCGGACGTTTCCCGTGTTGCATACCCATGACTTTGCCAGTGCTCTTGCCCGGCTTTGCCACGCGCTTTGCCGAGGGGCCTCTGCATTCTGTTTGCAGCTCGCGCCCGCGCTGGTGCTGTGGCGCCGGATCAACCATCGCCGCCTGGCGTTGAACCGATCGCGGGTGGTTCACCGGCTTCCTTGGGAATGGCGGCGGGCCTTTGCGCAGACATCGGAGCAAGCATGGAAGCATTGACGGAACCGGCCCGGAACACAGGCAAGCGGGTGGGCGCGCGGCTGAGCCGACTGGCGCTTTACCGCTGGTGGCGGCGCCGGGTCGTGGGGCAGGTCGATCACCAGGCGGTCGTTGCGCGCATCTTCGCGGAAAGCTGCTGGTCACCGCGCTATGCCTTCATGACGATGATGTCTGCCGGGATTGCGATGCTGGGATTGCTGCTCTCGTCCCCGGCGGTGGTGATCGGCGCCATGCTGATCTCGCCGCTGATGAGCCCGATCCTGGGCTTTGGGTTCAGCCTGGCGCTGTTCGATTTTGCCGAAATGCGGCGTTCGCTGCTGGCGTTGGCCGTCGGCGCCGTTGCGGCGGTGGCGTTCACGGCACTGATCGTCACGGTCTCGCCATTGCAGGCCCCCACGGCGGAGATCGTGGCCCGCACGCGCCCCAATCTGTTCGATCTGGGCGTTGCCCTGTTCGCCGCGCTCGCGGGGAGCTTTGCGATCATTCGCGGGCGGGGCGAAACGATCGTGGGGGTGGCGATCGCCACCGCCCTGATGCCCCCGCTTGCCGTGGTCGGCTATGGCCTGGCAACGTGGAACCTGCCCGTGCTGGGCGGCGCATTGGCGCTGTTCGTCACCAACTTCATCACGATCGCGCTCTCGGCAACGGCGATGGCGCGCTATTACGGCTTTGGCCACCAGCTTTCCAGCCGTCAGAGCTGGACCCAGACCATCCTGCTGCTGCTGGTTTTTGTGGCCATGGCCGTGCCGCTCGGCCTGGCGCTCAACCGCATCGCGCGCGAGGCCCTGATCGTCTCGGAAGTGCGGTCGCTGCTGAACAAGCGCTTCGGCAGCGCTTCGCGCGTGACCCAGCTCGACGTGGCATTCGATCGCGAACCCAACGTCATTCGCGCGGTGGTCATCACGCCGCGCGGGCAGACGCAGAAGACCGTGGTGCTGCAAAAGGCGATCGAACAGGAACTCGGGCGCCCGGTTCGCCTCAATATCGACCAGATCCTGCTCGAACCGGGGGCCGGCGCGATCGAGGCGCAGCGCGAGGAACTGCGCCAGGCAGGCGATCAGCCGGACCTGGAGACACAGCGCCTGGCCGGAATCGCGCGGATGATCGCGCTGATCACCGGTGTTTCGGCCGATGACGTGACAATCGACCGGGATCATCACCGCGCCACGGCGGCGGCCGTGCCGCTGCCCGGCGCAACCGTTGCTACCTATCGCGTGCTTGAAGCCCGCGCTGCCGCGCAGACCGATGGCTGGAGCGTGGCGATCGTGCCACCGCAAGGCCCGCTGCCCGAGATCGCCTTTGCCAATGATGCCGACACGCTGGACCCGGTGGCGCGCGAGGCCGTGCTGGCTTCGGCATGGGCGGCGCGGCGGTGGAATGTGCCGGCGCTGGGCGTGCCGGGTCTGCCGGCCGGGACAACGCCGGCGCGGCCAAGTCTGGCCCAGCGGCGCGCCCTTGCCATCGCAGCAACGCTGGCGACGCAAGGCGTCAACGCGCTGCCAGCGCCCGGCGGTGGGCAGCGGTTCCACTTGTCGGCTGGAGAAGGCCAGTGATCGCCGGCGTGGCGCTGACGCCGTTCGATGCGGCGGCCATTCTCATCGTGCTGGCCGCCGGGCTGGGCTATTGCAACTATCGCTTCCTCAAATTGCCTGCCTCGATCGGGCTGACGGTCATGGGAGCGATTGCCTCGCTGCTCGTCGTCGGCATAGCCCGCGTCGTGCCCGGCGCCGCGTTCGCGCGGGATATTGTCGGGTTCATCGCCGGCATCGATTTCCACACCACGCTGATGGATGGCATGCTCTCGTTCCTGCTGTTTGCCGGCGCGCTGCATGTGGATTGGCACGAGATGCGGCGCGGTCGCTGGCCGATCATCGTGCTCAGCACCATCGGCGTGGCACTGTCGACGGCCCTGATTGGCGGCGGCTTCCTGCTGCTGGCCCGCGCCATCGGCTTCGAACTGCCGGCGATCTGGTGCTTTGTGTTCGGCGCGCTGATCAGCCCGACCGATCCGGTCTCGGTGATGGGCGTGCTTAAGCGTGCCAACGTCTCCCCCACGCTCGAGGCGACGGTGGCGGGGGAAAGCCTGTTCAACGATGGCGTGGGCGTGGTCATCTTTACCATCCTGCTGGTATCGGCCCTTTCGGGTGAGGCATTTTCCCTCGGCCATGCCGCCGGCCTGTTCGCCACCGAAGCGGGCGGTGGCGTCGTGCTCGGGCTGGTCATCGGCTGGATCGCGTTCCGGCTGATGCGCTCGATCGACGATTACAAGGTCGAAGTGCTGATCAGCTTGGCGGTGGTGATGGGCGGCTATGCCATTGCGCGGCCGCTCCATGCCAGCGGGCCGGTGGCCATGGCCGTGGCCGGGCTGATCATCGGCAATGCCGGCGTGGCCCATGCGATGAGCGACACGACCCGCGATTATCTGCACAAGTTCTGGGATCTAATCGACGATATCCTCAACACCGTGCTGTTCCTGCTGATCGGGTTGGAAGTGGTGACCATTCCGGGAGATCTGCGCCTGGTGGTCCTGGGCCTTGCTGCCATTCCGCTGGCACTCCTGGCGCGCTCGATCTCGGTGCTCCTCCCACTGTGCGCGATCCGTCCTGGGCATCGCTATGGTCTGGTGGCCCCCGTTACGCTGATCTGGGGCGGGCTGCGCGGTGGTATATCCATCGCCCTGGCGCTGGGGCTGCCCGATGGCCCGGCGCGCCCGATCATCCTGGCAGCGACCTACCTGGTCGTGCTGTTCTCGGTCATCGGGCAGGGCGGCACGATCAAGGGCGTGTTGCAGCGCCTGGCCGCGAGGGATGAAGGAGCGCCGGCATGAAGGCGCGGCTGCTGCGGCTGTCGAACACCCTGCGCGAAAGCTATTGGTTCGTCCCCACGATCATGGCCCTGGCCGCGCTGCTGCTGGCCTTGACCACGGTGATGATCGACAGCCATGCCGGATCGACGACATGGACGACCGGATTGCCCGGGCTCGACACGGCCCGGCCCGATGGCGCGCGCAGCCTGCTGTCGGCGATCGGTGGTTCGATGATCGGCGTTGCCGGGACGACCTTCTCGGTCACCATCGCGGCAGTGGTCTATGCCTCGGGGCAGTATGGCCCGCGCCTGCTCAGCAACTTCATGTCGGATCGAGGCAACCAGGTTACCCTCGGCACCTTCATCGCCACGTTCGTCTATTCGCTGGTGGTGCTGCGCACGATCCACTCGGCAGGGGAGGGCGGCTCGGCGGTCGCGGCGTTCGTGCCGCAACTGGCGCTGTTGATCGCCCTGGTCCTGGTGCTGTGTTCGATCGCCGTGCTGATCTACTTCATCCACCATGTGCCGATGCAAATCCACATCAACAGCGTGATCGAACAGATCGGCGGGCGGTTGGTCGATGATATCGAGGCGCGCTTTCCGGCTCGGGACGAGCCCCCGTCTGCCACTTCCGCCAGCGCCATGCCGGTGCCCGCTGCCTTGTTGGCCGAGAGGCCCGTTGTTGGCCAGGACCGACCCGCCGCGATCGCGTGTCACGGCATGGGCTATATCCAGCTCATTGACGAGGAAGCTGTCATGGCGGTGGCCAAGGAGCAAGACATGGTCGTGCGCCTGCATCGCCAGCCGGGTGATTTCGTGCACAAGCACAGCGTGCTGATGACGGCCTGGCCGGCCGATGCCTGCACCGAGCAGGCGGCCACAGCCCTGCGCCATGCTGTCGCGCTTGGTTCGCGGCGCAGCGCGCTGCAAGACCTGCGGTTCCTGATCGATGAACTGGTGGAGATTGCCGCGCGCGCTTTGTCGCCGGGCGTCAACGATCCGTTCACGGCCAGCAGTTGTCTCGACTGGCTGGGCGCGGCGCTGGCCACACTTGCGCGACGGCGCCTGCCGCCGGGCCAGCGCGTGGATGCGGAGGGAAGCCTGCGGCTGGTCGCGCAGCCCGTAACGTTCGAGGGTTTTGTCGACCGCGCGTTTGGCGCCCTTGCCCAGTATGCCAGCGCCGACATGATCG
The DNA here is from genome assembly GCF_000410615.1 of Novosphingobium sp. B-7. Lineage (NCBI taxonomy): Bacteria > Pseudomonadati > Pseudomonadota > Alphaproteobacteria > Sphingomonadales > Sphingomonadaceae > Novosphingobium > Novosphingobium sp. B-7. The sequence goes on from NZ_KE148446.1 coordinate 16,766, forward strand.
CCGGAAAGCACTATCTCGATGCACTGGGCGATGTTGCCCGCAACTGCGATGATCCTGCACTCATCGCAACGCTGGCCAGACAGGCCCGCGCCTTTCGCGCGCTAGCCGCCAAGGCGCTGGATGGCGCATGTCGCGATGCCGTGGTGGCGCGCGCCGACAGTGTGCTGAACGCCTTGGTCCATGCTGGCGCGCAAGACAGCCGCGCCGGCGATGCAGACCGAATGGAAGGGATCATATGATTGTTGCCGTTGCCCTGATCGTGGCGCTTGTCGTCACCCTGGCGCTGACCTTCGGCCGGTTTGCGCGCAGCGATACCTGGCGCGCGACGGTCACGCCCTTGGCGTCGATCATCGGATCGGGCTTTCTCATCTGCGGACCGCTGCTTGCGCGCGAGTTCGGCAGCGCGGCGCTCGGTGCCATGGCCGTTCTGCTGGCCATTGCCTATGCGGCGGGCGCGGTGATCCGGTTCAACATCGTCCATGTCGAACCCTATCTTGCCAGGGCCGGCTTCAACGATCCCGTCGCCTGGCTGGCACGGCTGACGCAGGGCGTGCTGGCACTCGCCTATGCGGTGTCGGTGGCCTATTACCTCAAGCTGCTGGCGGAATTCTCGCTCAAGCCGATCGCCATTGCGCCGGCGCTTCAGCCCCTTGCTGCCAATATCATCGTGACCGTGCTGATCGTGCTGATGACGCTGCTGGCCCTGGGGGGCAGCCTGCGCAAGGTGGAGCACCTGGCCCATGGCACGGTCTCACTCAAGATCGGGATCATCGCCGGCCTGCTCGTGGCGCTGGCGCTGGCGTGGGCCATCGGCGGGATGCAAGCGGCATTGCCGCCTGCGCGGCTGTCGTTCGCCAGCGTGCCGATGCTGCTCGGCCTGCTGATCACGGTGCAGGGCTTCGAGACCTCGCGCTATCTCGGACATGCCTATCCGGCGGCATTGCGGGTCCGCACGATGCGGCATGCGCAATGGATTTCCTCGGCGATCTACCTCGCATTCATTGCGCTGCTCACACCGTTCCTTTCACGCGCTGCGGCCACCCAGGGGGTCGCCGGCATTCTCGATATCATGGAACTGATCGCGCCGGCGCTTGGCGTGTTCGTGCTGATCGGCGCGGTTGCCAGCCAGTTGAGCGCGGCGGTGGCAGATTCGATCGGCTCGGGCGGGCTGATCAACGAGGTGTCACGGCGCAAGATCAGCGTGCCGCTGGCTTTCCTGCTGGCTGGCGCGCTGGCGATCGTCATCGTCTGGCTGACCGACCCATTCGAGGTGGTCGCGCTGTCATCGCGCGCCTTTGCGCTGTTCTATGCGCTGCAATGCGCGCTGGCGTTGATCGTTTCGGTCAGGAATGGCGTGGGAACAGCGGCGCAGCGGATCGGCTTTGGCGCCATCGGTCTGGTCTGCCTGGTCGCAGCGGCGGTCGGCGCACCGGCGGAAGGGTGAGGGGTTGCCACGGGGCTGCCGTCTCGCTGCTCCGTAGTGGGCGTCCCCCCACGCGCGCGATTGCCGATTCCGTTAAGGCCATGCCCAGCCTCGTGATGATAACCGTTGGCATTTCCGCAGCGCTTTGAAATGAAGACGCAGCGAAGCGCTCCAGCGAAGGGTTGAAACCCAATCAACCTCTTCAAAATAAGGATGCCATGGGCCTCGCGATCTATTTGGATTTCGCATGAATAGGGCGGGCGCTGTGATCAGGCGCCTGGCGCCTGATCTGCGGCGAATTGATCGTAGGCCTCCACCGCTTGAGCGGCATACATCAGGCTGGGACCAGCGCCCATGTAGATGGCGAGGCCCATGGCATCCATCACCTCTTCGCGGGAAGCACCGTGCCGGACGGCGGCCTGCGCGTGAAAGGCCACGCACCCATCGCAGCGGATCGCGACCGCAATGCCCAGCGCGATCAGCTCCTTGGTCTTGCTGTCCAATGCACCATTGGCCGTGGCGGCGCTGGCCATTGCAGAGAAATTCTTCATGACATCCGGTGCGCCAAGACGAACTTGCTTGATCGCGCCCGACAGTTCCTTGGCCATCTGCGGCCAGTCCTTATGCATCAAGTTCCTCCTCTCAAGGATTGATCTGTCCAGCCAGAGCATTCAATTGCCAGGCGGCAACCATGCGCTGGCCCTCCGCCTCGATGGCGGCCGCATCAGCTGCGGTGGCCTCGCGCTCGGCGTCGAGAACGGCCAGAGTGGGCTTGGCGCCGACCTTTGCTTCCAGTTGAACGCTGCGCAAAGCTTCGGCGGTCGCGGCGGAACGGGCCGCGCTGGCGTCGACCACGCGGCGCGCGGTCTGAAGGCCGGTCCAGGCGGCGATGACCGCAGCGTCGATTTGTTCCCGGGCCTCGCGCGCGCGCGCTTCGCTGGCGTCGAGCGTGGCGTCGGCCT
>NZ_KE148446.1:19406-32770 GCF_000410615.1 Novosphingobium sp. B-7
CTCGTCCAGGCTGGGCGGGGTGGCGGGCAGCGCTGGCAAGGGGGCGAGCGCGCCCGCTTCATGGCCGGTCAGGCGGACATATTGGGCCTCTGCGGTCACGCGGCGGCCCTGCGCGGCAGCTAGGCCAGCTTCGCCCTCGGCCCGGCGGGCGGTGGCAGCGGCAAGATCCGAGGCGGGGATTTCGCCGGCTTGAAATCGCAAGCGGGCTTGCCGCTCGACTTCGGCCAGTTCGGTGGCCATTTGCTGAAAGCGTGTCTCGATCCGGCGCGCTGCCAATACCTCAGCATGCGCAGCCACCGCGCCCACGATCACCCGCGACCGTGCATCAGCCAACGCCAGCGTGGCGATCGCCTGCCCCCCACGCGCCTGGTCCATCGCCGCAGCCACCCGCCCGCCGGCATAGAGTGGCATTTCCGCGCCTGCTCGCAGCGCCAGCGGCGTGACATTGCTGGCGGTAAAGCCAAAGAAGCCACCATCGTCGATGCGCCCGGCGCCAATCTGTCCTTCGACGCTGAGCATCGGGTTGCCCTGTGCCTTGGCGCCGTCGAGCCTTGCTTGTGCCTGCGCTTCGCCCGCCTGGGCCTCGGCCAGGACAGGAGCGTGCGCCAAGGCATCAGCGATGGTGGCATTCAGATCCTGCCCTTCGGCAAAGGCGGGCGAGGCCACCAACAAGGGCAACAGCATGATCAGATGACGCATGGCATCAGCCCTTATTTGAACGCGCAGCCCGGCTTAACGCCCAGCGCGCGGAACAGGATGGCGGCGGGACAAAAGCCCGTCACACTGGCTTGGAGCATGTTGGCCCCGGCAAACATGGTGAGGTAAATCCATGCAGGGTTCACGAACTGGGCGGCCAAGGCGCTGCCCAAAACAACTGCCCCGGCAAAGCGCATCACAGCGGAATCAAGGCTCATCACACATCCTCCTTGGTGGTTTCTTTCAGCTTGTTGATACCCAGCATTTGCAGCGCGAGCTTTTCATAGAAGGGCTCGCTGACGCCCGAGCGGACCTTCTTGAGGAAGTATTTTTCAAAGCCGACCTTGGCGAGGTGAACCCATTTGCCATGAGACGACCAATTGACGTTACGCGGCGGGATCTGGGGCTGGGCCACAAAGGCAACGCCTCCGTCGCCGAAATCGGCAAGGCACACCGCGTTCCAGCTCGGCACTTCATTCGGCTCACGCCCATCAAGTTCGGCGGCGATATTGTGGGCCACGGCCGTCACCATGCTCTCGATCATGAAGCCGGTCTTGGGCACGCCCACAGGAACCGGCGTCGGTCCCAGCGGCGGGATCGCCACGCAAACGCCCAGCGAGTAGACGTTCTTGAAATTGGGGTTGCGCTGGTGCTTGTCGGCCAGGATGAACCCGCGCGGATTGGTCAGCCCTTCGATGCCATACACGGCCTTGATGCCGCGGAAGGCGGGCAGCAGCATCGAGAAGCCGAACGGTAGATCATGCGCCTTCTTGACCGCGCCATCCTCCCCCACTTCCTCGACATGGGCCATGCCGTCATCGATGCTGGTGACGCGGGCGTTGGTCACCCACTTGATGTGCCGCTCGCGCAACTGGCTTTCCAGCAGGCCCTTGGTGTCACCCACGCCGTCGAGGCCGAGGTGGCCGATATAGGGCTCGCTGGTGACGAAAGTCATCGGCACCTGGTCGCGGATTTTGCGGCGGCGTAGCTCGGTATCGAGGATGAGCGCGAATTCGTAGGCCGGACCGAAACATGAAGCGCCTTGCGCCGCGCCCACCACGATCGCCTTTGGGCTTTTGCAGAATTCGTCAAACACGTCGGCGGCATGTGCCGCATGGTCGGTCCGGCAGACCGAAACCGTGTGGCCATCGGGGCCAAATCCGGGAATCTCATCAAATGCCAGTTCAGGCCCCGTGGCGATCACCAGATAGTCATAAGACATGCTGGTGCCGTCGCGCAGTTCCACGCGGTTTTCGGCTGGATGGACGCGGGCGGCACCAACGCTGGTAAAAGTGATGCCCTTCTTGGCCATGACCGGCGGCAGCGACACGCGGATCGCGTCGATCTCGCGCCACCGCACTGCCACCCATGGGTTGCTCGGCACGAACCAGTAATCGTCACTGTCCGACACCACGGACACCTCTGCGCGGCCTTTGGTAGCATCTCGGATCTCGTAGGCGGCGATGGTACCGCCGAGACCAGCGCCCAGCACAAGGATGCGGGGCAATGCGTTTGCAGGCTTGGACATGGATTAGCTCTCCCAGAGACATGCGGCCCCTTGGCTTTCTGACCGATGGGGACTCGGCATCCGCTTCAATCGCACTTGACTAATATGACAATTAAGCAATATAAGCAAGTGGTGTTTTTCACGCGTCTTCATACGCTGCGGAATGGGAGAGCGAATCATGGTCTTTGGCTTTGGAAAGTCGGCAAAACACCGGGAGGTTGGGCCGCAGGAACTGGCGGGCATGGTTGCCGCGAATCAGGTTCTCGTCGTCGATGTGCGCGAGGTGGACGAGTTCGCGAGCGGGCACATTCCCGGCTCGATCAACATGCCGCTGTCCACTTTTCAGCCCAGCAAGCTGCCCGCGCCCGGCGCCAGGCAACTTGTCCTGACCTGCCTCGGTGGCAAGCGGTCGGGCATGGCGCTCGACAAATGCGCGGCTGCGCAAGCCAGTGTCGACACCCATCTGGCTGGCGGTTTTGGCGCCTGGGCCAAGGCTGGATTGCCGGTCGAGCGCTGAGTGCAGGCGCGCAGGATCGGGCGCATCGGGCGTGGGTACGGGAGATGACAATGGTTAGATGCCACTGGTGGGTGAAAGGCATGCAGGGCCGGGGTTTGACGGTCGGGGCCTTGGGTGTTGCGCTCATGGCGGCAACACTTCAGGGCTGTGGGCAGGACAAACCTGTGCCTGACGCGGGAGTGTCGGCGAACGGGCCACGCTTGACCGTAACTGCCAGCGATACGCCCGACTGGCAAAGCGTGTCTGCCGAGGTGACCAGCCAGGATCAGGCGCAAGTGCTGGCGCGCATTCCCGGCCTGCTGCCCAGCCTGTCTGTGCGCGCCGGCGATATGGTGCGGCAGGGCCAGGTCATCGGCCGGATTGCCGACAGTCAGCTCACCTATCAATCCGCCGCTTATGGCGCCCAAGCTGCCGCCGCACAGGCGCAGGCCGCACAGGCCAAGGCCGAGCTGGATCGCGTGAAGTTCCTGGCCGCCAATGGCGTCTATGCCAAGGCGCGTCTGGAGCAGGCCGAGGCAGGCGCCAGCGCCGCCGCGGCCCAGACACGGGCCGCCCATGCCCAGCAGGCCAGCATTCGCGCGATGGCGGGCAATGGTGCGGTGGTCGCGCCAGCCAACGGCCGCGTGTTGCGCGCGGATGTGCCGGCCGGATCGCCGGTGGTGCCAGGGATGGTGGTGGCGGTGGTCACCTCCGGCCCGGTGGTGCTGCGGCTCGATCTGCCAGAAGGCCTGGCGGCCAAGGTGAAACCGGGCGCGCGGGTGCGCGTCGATGGGATGAGCGGCGAGGGTAGCGTGACGCGCATCTATCCGGCGGTGACCGCTGGGCAGGTCAGTGCGGATGTCGCCATGGCCGGGCTGGATTCGAGCCTGATCGGGCGGCGCATGGCGGCGCAGTTGGCGGCTGGAATCCATCGCGGGATCATCGTGCCCCGCGCTTTCATCGTCACGCGCTACGGTCTCGACTATGTGCAGGTTGCGACAAAATCTGGCGGGGTAATGCAAGTGCCCGTGCAGACATCGCCCGCCGCAGATGCCAAGAGTGTCGAAATCCTCTCGGGCGTCAATGCCGGCGACGTGCTCGTGGGAGGCGCCTCATGAATCTAGGCATTTCCGGGCGCATCACGCGTGCCACCATTGCCTCGCCCCTGACGCCACTGTTCCTGCTGGCGGCGATCCTTGTCGGGCTGATCGCCACGATTACCATTCCGCGCGAGGAAGAGCCGCAGATCAAGGTGCCGATGGTCGACATTCGCGTTGCTGCGCCCGGCCTTTCGGCGGCGGACAGCGTAGAACTGGCAGGCAAGCCGCTCGAGCAGATCGTCAAGAGCATCGACGGCGTCGAGCATGCCTACACCCAGGCCCAAGACAATGGCGTGATGGTGACGGCCCGGTTCAATGTGGGCCAAGACCCTGAAGCGGCCGCCACCCGTGTGGACGAGAAGATCAAGGCGAACATCGACAAGATCCCTGCCGGCGTCCAGCCCCCGCAGATCACCGTGCGCGGCATCAGCGACGTGCCCATCGTGGTCTTGACGCTCACCCCCAAAGGACCGGGCTGGGACGAACGCAGCCTTTACACGCTGGCTAGCAAGCTGCGCACGGAAGTGGCCAAGGTGGACGATGTGGGCTTGACCTTCATCACCGGGGGACAGCGCGAGGCGATCCGCGTTGTCCCCGATCCGGCAAGGCTGGCGGCGGCGCGTGTGCCGCTCTCTAGCGTCATTGATGTCATCCGTCAGGGTGGCCGCAGCTTCCCCGCCGGCTCGGTCCGCGAGGGTGGGGCAGCGCTGGCCGTGAGCGCAGGCGCGCCTTTCGCCAGTGTGGATGAGGTGCGCCGGCTGACAGTGCGCTCTGCAAGCGGCGCGCCGGTGCTTCTGGGCGATGTTGCACAGGTTGAGCAAGGCGGCGCGCAGGATCAGGCGCGCAGCTGGCGCTGGAGCAAGGATGGCAGCGGATGGCGACAAGCGCCTGCTGTCTCCATCGCCATTGCCAAGCGCAACGGGGCCAATGCCGTCACTGTTTCTCAAGGTGTAGTGGCACGGGTCGAGGCGTTGAAGGGCGGGCTGATTCCGGCCAGCGTTTCGGTCAATGTCACGCGCGACTATGGCGAAACGGCCAATGACAAGGCCAATGAACTGATCTTCCATCTGGCTTTGGCGACAGTGTCCATCGTCATCCTGATCGGCTTCGCCATCGGTTGGCGCGAGGCGGGGGTGACGGCGATTGTCATTCCCACCACCATCATGCTCACCATGTTCGCCTCGCGGATCATGGGCTTCTCGATCAATCGCGTATCGCTGTTCGCGCTCATCTTTTCGATCGGCATTCTGGTCGATGACGCCATCGTGATGATCGAGAACATCGCCCGGCACTGGGGCATGAACGATGGTCGCAGTCGCCAGCAGGCCGCTATCGAGGCCGTAGCCGAGGTGGGCAATCCCACGATTATCGCGACCTTGACGGTGGTGGCCGCCTTGCTGCCGATGCTGTTCGTCTCGGGGTTGATGGGGCCTTACATGGCGCCGATCCCGATCAATGCCTCGGCGGCGATGGTGTTCAGCTTCTTTGTTGCGGTGGTGATCGCGCCCTGGCTGATGATCCGCTTTGCGCGGGGTGCGCTCGCCCAAGGCCATGCGGGCGAGGATGGCGGCAAGCTCGGCGCGCTCTATGCCCGCTATGCCAAGCGCGTGATCGCCACGCGGGCCAGCGCCAAGCGCTTTCTGATCGGCGTGGGCGTTGCCACTTTGGTGGCCTGCTCGATGTTCTATTTCAAGGCGGTGACGGTCAAGCTGCTGCCGTTTGACAACAAGAGTGAAGTGCAACTGGTGGCTGATATGCCCGAAGGCACTTCGCTGGAGGAAACCTCGCGCATTCTGGAGCAGGCCAGCGCCATTGCGCGCCAGATCCCCGAAGTGAGCGCGATGGAAGCCTATGCAGGTACGGCGGCGCCGTTCAACTTCAATGGCCTCGTGCGCCATTATTTCCTGCGCAGCCAGCCCAATCAGGGCGATGTCATGGTCAGCCTCGCCGCTAAAGGCGATCGCAGCCGGTCGAGCCATGCCATTGCCGTTGATCTACGTGAACGGTTGCGGGCGCTGGCACTGCCTGCCGGTGGCGTGATCAAGGTGGTGGAAACGCCGCCGGGGCCGCCGGTGCTGGCGACCTTGCTGGCAGAGGTCTACGGACCTGACGAGGCGACACGGCAGAAAACCGCGCTGGTGCTCGAACAGATTTTCAAGTCCGTGCCCTTCATCGTCGATACCGACAACTCGTTCGGCGTGGCCCGCCCAACGCTGCGACTGGTGCCTGATCGCGACAAGCTGGATCACTATGGCTTGGCAGAGAGCCAGGTGCTCGACAGCATCGGTGCGCTGATGGGGCGGCAAACCCTCGCGTATGTGCCGCGCGGCGCCGATCGTGAACCGCTGCCGGTGGAGATCGGCCTCGATCAATCGCAGCGGAGTTGGTCGGGCGCGCTGGCGGCGACGCCTGTGGCGGCCACGCCCGCGGGGCAGTTGCTCAGCCTTGGTGAACTGGTTGATGCCAAGGCCCAATCTGGCGGGCAGGCGATCTTCCGCCGCGACGGGCGGGGCGCCACCATGGTGATGGCCGACATGGCGGGCCGCTACGAGGCGCCGATCTATGGCCTGCTGGCGGTGGACAAGGCAGTGGAGGCCTATGACTGGGTGGGCCATGGGCTCACGAAACCGACTATCCTGATGCACGGCCAGCCCGACGACGAAAGCCACACATCGATCCTGTGGGATGGCGAATGGGAGATCACCTGGGTCACCTTCCGCGACATGGGCGGAGCCTTCATGGTGGCGCTGCTGGCGATCTATGTGCTGGTGGTGGGGCAGTTTGGCAGCTTCAAACTGCCGCTGGTGATTCTCACGCCCGTGCCGCTGACGCTGATCGGCATTGTCTTGGGCCATATGCTGTTTGGCGCGCCGTTTACCGCCACCAGCATGATTGGCTTCATCGCGCTGGCCGGGATCATCGTGCGCAACTCGATCCTGTTGGTCGATTTCATCCGCCATACTGCCACGCCCGGCAAATCGCTGCGCGATGTGTTGATCGAGGCCGGGCGTATTCGCGTCAAACCCATCGCGCTGACCGCCGCTGCCGCCATGATCGGCGCAAGTGTTATCCTCACCGATCCGATCTTTCAGGGGCTGGCCATTTCTCTGCTGTTCGGGCTGGCTTCCTCCACGTTGCTCACCCTTCTGGTCATTCCCGCCATCTACGTGGTCTTGCGGGATGACGGGATTGCCTTATCTGGAGAGGCACTATGAAGCTCACTGACCTTTCCGAATTGAAATCGAACGCTACGCATATGGCGGCGCGGCTCAAGCTCATGAGTCATCCCGAGCGCCTGTTGATGCTGTGCCGCATGGACGAAGGTGAGGTCAGCGTGAGCGAGCTGGTGGCGATGACGGGCCTTTCGCAGTCCGCCGTTTCGCAGCACCTGGCCATGTTGCGCGCCGAAGGTGCGGTGAATGTGCGCATCGACGCGCAGGTACGCTGGTACAGCCTGAGCGATCCCGTCGTTTCGGGTGTGATCCACGCCATGTGCGCGCTATGCGATGCGGGCACTGTTGGTATGCACGCCAAGGCCTGCTGAAGGTTTCGGTTAAAGACTGATCGTCTGATTGGCCAAGGCTAGGCGGTAGCTGATCAAGATTAGCCCCGTCCCTGTCTCATCCAGCTACGCGCCAAGCCTTTGCACAAGGCGGCTTTCGGTTGCGGCGTCCGTCCTTCGCTCGGTTGATGCAGCACCAGCCATGGGTGCCCGGCCAGCAAAGCCCGCGCAAAGGCTACGCGCCGTCTTTGCCCGCGAGACAGCTGCGCCCCATCGCCCAGCCATTGATCCAATCCATCGGGTACGCTTCCAGCAGATCGACATCGCGTCCCAAGCAGGCAGCCATCTCGCCGCGGCGCAAAGGCAGTGGCCCCGCCAGTGTCGGCTTGGCGATGTGGGCCAATAGCTCCATGCGCAGATCAGACCGCGCAAACGGCGCGGCGCGGTGGCCCCGCATCCGCTCGCCGTAGCGGGCGCCCTGGACGGAGCGAGCGAGGGAAAGGGACTTGACCATATTACAAATCAATAATATTAGAAATATCTGCAATTAGCAAGCGAGTCTACGCGTGTGTGTCGCCTGCCATTGCCGGTGTTGTGCGGAATGCGCAGCCTTACCAAGGGGGGCATGTCCGATGGATATGGCGGTTGTTGAGTTATCCCGGCTGCAGTTTGCACTGACAGCCATGTACCATTTTCTTTTCGTGCCTTTGACGCTCGGCCTCTCTTTCATGCTGGTCATCATGGAGAGCATCTATGTGATCACCAAGCGCCCAATCTGGCGGGTGATCACGCGGTTCTGGGGCAAGCTGTTTGGCATCAACTTCGTGTTGGGCGTGGCAACGGGCCTGACCATGGAGTTCGAGTTCGGCACCAACTGGGCCTATTACGCTCACTACGTTGGGGATATTTTCGGTGCCCCGCTGGCGATTGAAGGGCTGATGGCCTTCTTCCTCGAAGCGACCATGGTCGGCGTGATGTTCTTCGGCTGGGATCGCCTGGGCCGGGTACAGCACTTGATGGTCACCTTTCTGGTCGCGCTGGGCACCAACCTTTCGGCGCTGTGGATCCTGATTGCCAATGGCTGGATGCAGAACCCGGTCGGCGCCACGTTCAACCCCGAAACCATGCGGATGGAAGTGACCGATTTTTCGGCGGTGCTGTTCAATCCGGTGGCGCAGGCCAAATTCGTGCACACCGTCAGCGCGGGCTATGTCTGCGCGGCGACCTTCGTGATGGGTGTTTCGGCGCTTTATCTGCTGCGTGGCAAATACACCAATATTGCTCGCCGTTCGATGATGGTGGCCTCGGCCTTCGGGTTGGCCTCGGCGCTGTCGGTGGTCGTGCTGGGTGATGAAAGCGGTTATGCGCTGACCGACAACCAGAAGATGAAACTGGCCTCGATTGAAGCCATGTGGGAAACCGAAGCGGCCCCGGCCGCCATCACGCTGGTGGGCTTGCCCGATGTGGCGGCGCGCACCACGCATGGCGCGATCAAGTTGCCCTATGTCATGGGCATCATTGGCACGCGTAGCCTGACCGGCAAGATCGACGGGATCGAGGAACTGGTGCTGCGCGCAGACGAGCGCATCCACAGCGGCATCATCGCCTATGATGCGGTGGAAAAGCTGAAGGTTGACCGCGCCGATGGGCCTGCCCGCGCTGCCTTTGAGGCGCATAAGCGTGACATCGGTTACGCCATGCTGCTCAAACGCTATGTCGCCGATCCGCGCAAGGCGGATGACCAGCTGATCCTGAAAGCGGCGTGGGACACTGTGCCCAATGTGCCGGTGATGTTCTTCCTGTTCCGGGGGATGGCGGCATTGGGCTTTGGCTTTATCGCCTTCTTCGGCATGGCCTTCTATTGCGCCTCGGCCTGCCAGTTCTCAAAGCGCTGGTTCCTAAAACTGGCGGTGGTGATGCTCCCGCTGCCGTGGATCGCGATAGAATCGGGCTGGGTGCTGGCCGAAATCGGGCGTCAGCCCTGGGCGGTGGACGGCGTGCTGCCCACCTTCCTTGGTGCCTCCTCGCTGACCGTGCCGCAGGTGTGGGCGACGATTTTCGGCTTCACCGCGCTGTATGGCACGCTGGCCGTGATCGAGATCCGCCTGATGATCGCCGCGATCCGCAAGGGGCCGATCGAGCACCACGAGCTTACCGCGCAGGCGCAGGGCTTTGCCCCGCTACCCGCCGAATAAGGGGACAGGATATGCATATCCCTCTCGATTATGAAACGCTGCGGGTAATCTGGTGGGCGCTTTTGGGCGTGCTGCTGATCGGCTTTGCGCTGACCGATGGCTATGACCTTGGCGTTGGGGCTTTGCTGCCCTTCGTCGCGCGTACCGATCAAGAACGCCGGCTGGTCATCAACGCCATCGCCCCGCACTGGGAGGGCCATCAGGTGTGGTTCATCCTTGGTGGCGGCGCGATTTTTGCGGCATGGCCGTTCGTCTATGCGGTGAGCTTTTCCGGCTTCTACCTTGCGATGTTTCTCGTTCTGGCGGCGCTGATCCTGCGGCCGGTGGCGTTCAAGTATCGTTCGAAGCATGCCGATGCCGCATGGCGCAACCGCTGGGATTGGGCCCTGTTCGTGGGCGGTTTCGTGCCGGCGTTGGTATTCGGTGTGGCGGTGGGAAATGTGCTGGTTGGCGCGCCCTTCCGCTTCGATAGCGATCTGCGCATGACCTATGAGGGCACGCTGCTTGGTCTGTTCACGCCCTTTACGCTGCTCACCGGGCTGCTCTCGGTGGCGATGCTGGCGCTGCATGGTGCGGGCTGGCTGGCGGTGAAGATCGAGGAGGGGGTTGTGCTGACCCGCACCCGCGCCATCGCCCGTATCGCGGCGCTGGCCAGCATCGCACTGTTCCTGATCGGCGGGGTGATGGTGGCCAAAGGCGGCATGGGGCTGGCGCTGACGGGGGCTGTTAATACCCAAGGCCCGTCAAACCCGCTGATGTCGGCCAGCGTCGCTGCGCCCGGTGGATGGTTGGCCAATTACAGCGGGCATCCGTGGATGGTGCTGGCGCCGGTCTTGGGGCTGCTCGGGCCATTGGTTGCACTGGTGGGTATCGTCAAACGATCCGGTGCGCTGAACCTCATCGGCACCGCGCTGGCCACTACCGGCATCATCGCCACGGTGGGCCTGTCGATGTTTCCCTTCATCCTGCCGTCCTCGATTGACCCGCGCTCCAGCCTGACCGTTTGGAATGCCTCGTCCAGCCATATGACTTTGTTCATCATGCTGATTGTGACGGTGATCTTCCTGCCGATGGTGCTGGGCTATACGGCCTGGGTGATGAAGATGCTGGGCGGGCGGATCACTCTGCGTGATGTCCAGACCAACCCCGACTTTTACTGAAAGGAACTTCCATGTGGTATTTTACATGGGTGCTGGGTTTGGGCCTTGCGGTGGGCTTTGGCATCATCAACGGGCTGTGGCACGAATTCAATTCGCCGATAGACGAGGATCCTGCGGTCTGAACCTTCACGGTTAAGCAGGTCAGGACACAGCGGCGCCGACCCTTCCCGTCGGCGCCGCTTTGGTTTGGAATTGGAAGGAGGTGCGGGATGAGCGCAATTTCCAGGATCTGTTCCTTGGCCTTGGTCGCAGCAGGATTGGCCTTTCCAGCCCTCACTTTCGCCAAGGGGCGGCATGCTGTCGCGGAACAGCCCTATTATGTCTTTCAAAAGGTGGTCTACCAGAACGATGGTGGTTGGCCGGATGACAAAGCCTATTTCAACCGCCTGTTGCGCCATATCGGCGCGCATATTGCCGCCACGGACGGCAAAGTTGAAATCCGTGTTGTCAACTTTGCAGCCGGGGTAAAGCTTTTCGTGATGGCCAAGGAGGATGCCGAGCTTGCCAAAGCCGTCGATGAGCTGCGGGCCAAGGGCGTGCGCTTCCTGGTCTGCAACAATACGATGCAGGGGATGAAGCTGACCCCTGCGGACCTTTATGGTGTGAAGCCTGATGATGTCGTTCCCAGCGGGGTTGCTGAAATCGCGCGTTTGCAGGGCAAGGGCTATGTCTATCTCCATCCATGAGCGGTCATGAATCCTTGAGCTGTCATGACCCTTGCAGATCACATCCTGTATGCGGGTGCTTGGGCGGGTTTTGCCCTATGCCACAGCCTGACGGCGGGGGCTGGGCCTTCGCATGGTATGGGTCGTCTGTTCGGGCGGGGGCATAGACTTGCCTACAATGCGCTGGCTTTCGTGCAGATCGTGGTGGTCTTGGGGCTGGGCCGATGGTTGGCACAGGGCAATCAACCCTTTGCCCAGCCATTGTGGCTGACCAGTTTGCGCTGGGGAATGGTTGTCTGCGGGTTGGTGCTGGGTCTGTTTGCTTTGCGGGCCTATCGTCTGGGGCCATTTGTCGGTTGGGCACAACTGCGCGGCGAGGAGGATGCCGCGCAGGATCTGGCGGTCGCTGGCCTGCATCGCCATATGCGTCATCCGCTCTATACCGCCGCCTTGCTGCTGCTGTGGGGCAGAGTGGATCACGAACTTGCCTTGGCCACGGCGATTTGGGCCAGTCTATATCTGGCTGTGGGCAGCCATTTTGAAGAGCGCCGCCTGTTGGCGCGCTATGGCGAAGCTTACAGCCGCTACCGCGCGATCACGCCGCGCTTTTTCCCGAGCCTGTTTTAGGCCGGTTTACGCGCCACGAGATCGATGAGCGCCGACATGCCGCTGTGTCCCGGACCTTCCTCGATGACGCTGTCATGGACGGCCAGATGCTTGATGTCCCATCCGGCGAAGGCTTCGCGCAGCATGTCCTCGTTGTAGAGATTGTCAGGCAAGCTTGGTCCGCCCGTGTCATAGGCGATCTGTTCGGGCCGATAGCCTTGCAGCAGGATCAGGCCGCCGGGACGGGTTGCCCGCTGCATTCCGGCAAAGATCCGGGCGCGCAGGGCCGGGTCAGCGAACTGGATGAAGATCGCCACCACTGCGTCGAAGCCGTCTTCGGGCCAGTCCCATGCGGCAAGATCGGCCTGTTGCAGGCCGAGCGATACCCCTCGTTCCTGCGCCAGCTTGCGCGCTTTGGCGAGGCCCGCCTCGGCAATGTCGATGCTGGTGACGTGATGGCCTTGGGCTGCCAACCAGACGCCATTGCGCCCCTCTCCATCGGCCACGCACAGCACGTTGCCCATTGCAGGCAGGCGCGCGGCCTGCTGCGTCAGGAACACGTTGGGCTCTGTGCCGAACAAGTAATCTTTCCCGGCGAAGCGGCCGTTCCAGTGACTTGCGTGATCCATCATCCGCGAGCCCATTCCACGATGCGGCGCGCATCCATGGCGCCCGAAATCCGTTTCACCTCACGCCCGCCCGCCAGCAGCATCAGGGTGGGGATCGACTGGATGCGGTGCGCCGCGCCCAATGCTTGTTCGGCCTCGGTATCGACCTTCAGCAGGCGCATGGTGGGCTCCAGCATCCCGGCGGCCTGTTCAAACGCCGGGGCCATCGCGCGGCATGGGCCACACCATGGCGCCCAGAAATCGACCAACACGGGCAGCGTTCCCTTGCCCACATGCGCAGCAAAGCTGGCGGCGTTAACAGGCAGGGGGTAGCGGGTGAACAGAGCCATATGGCATTTGCCACAGTTGGGTCCATCGCTGAGCCTTTCGCGTGCCACGCGGTTGGCGCCGCCGCAATGCGGGCAAATCACGATCTCGCTCATGCCTGTCCTCCCGAAAGTGCGGTCTAGCTACGCTACAGCATGTAGAGCGCGACCACCACAATGCCAGAGGCGAAGATAGTGTTGAGCATGCCGTTGGCCCCCGACAGTCGGCGCGAGGCCCATATGCCCAGCACCGTACCGCCAATGTGCTGCGCTTCGCGGTGACCGTGCATTTCGGCGCAGGATGGCAAACCGGCCGATAAGGCCCGCAACGGCGCGGCCGATGCTGCGTCAAAGCGCCTTGCCGCATGCCGATTTCGGCAAGGCGAAGTCGGGATTGGCCAGAAACCGCTGATCGGTCAGCGATTGCAGAAAGGTCTCGATCGGGGCCACTTCCTGCGGCGGAATCGCAAGGCGGTGGCGGTTGACGTGCTCCCCTGAAATGT
>NZ_APCQ01000416.1:0-3941 GCF_000410615.1 Novosphingobium sp. B-7
CGCGCTCGACAGGGTGCAGCCCGTGCCGTGGCTGTGGCGCGTGGCAATGCGCGGCGCTTGCCACAGGCGCGGCGGCTGGCCGGGAATGACCAGGCGGTCTTCCACCACTGGCCCATCGGCATCGCCGCCCTTGGCCAGATAGGCAATGCCCCGCGCCGCCATGGCGGCGTCACCGCCCAGCGCGGCCAGTTCCGGCACATTGGGCGTGGTGAGCGTGGCGAGCGCCATCAGGCGTTCGAACGCGGCGATCGTGGCGGCATCGGCCAGCGCCGCGCCGCTGGTGGCGATCATCACCGGATCGAACACCACCGGCACGCCCAGCCCTTCCAGCCGATCGGCCACCACCGCCGCGATCTGTGGCGAGCCGAGCATGCCGATCTTGACCGCATCCACGCCGATATCGCTGACGCAGGCATCGATCTGCGCGGCGACCATCTCGGGCGTGGTGGCGGCCACGGCGCTGACGCCCAGTGTGTTCTGCGCGGTCAGCGCGCAGATCGCCGTCATGGTAAAGCCGCCCAGCATGGTGATCGTCTTGATATCGGCCTGAATTCCGGCGCCGCCGCCGGAATCCGAACCGGCGATGGACAGGATGCGCGGGGGCGGGCTGTTCATCGCAGGTCTTTCACGCAAACAGGAACAGGACGGCCACCACCGTCATCGCCACGGTGGCCAGCCAGCCCACGGCCGCCAGCCGGCGCGAGATGACCAGGTGACCCATGGCGCGCGGGTTGCGGGCGATCAGCATCGTTACCACCATCAGCGGCGGGGCGAGCAAGCCATTGATCACTGCCGTCCAATAGAGCGCCCGCATCGGGTTGATGCCCACCATGTTGATGCCAAGGCCGGCAAAGGTGGCAAGCGCAATCGCGACGTAAAAGGCCCGTGCTTCACGCGGGGCGCGGTCGAGCCCTTCGTTCCAGCGCAGGGCCTCGCTCAGCGCATAGGCGGCAGAGCCGGCCAGCACCGGCACCGCCAGCAGCCCGGTGCCGATGATGCCCAGCGCGAACAGCGCAAAGGCCAGATCGCCGGCGAATGGCCGCAGCGCCATGGCCGCCTGATCGGCCGAGGTGATGTCGGTAATGCCATGGGCGTGGAGCGTGGCGGCCGTTGCCACGATGATGGCCAGCGCGGTAACATTGGAAAAGCCCATGCCGAGCAGCGTATCGGCGCGGATGCGACGCAATTCCGGCGCGGCCCGGCGCGGGGCATCGTGCAGCGGCCGCGCCTGGCGGCGGCGCAGTTCTTCCACCTCTTGCCCAGCCTGCCAGAAAAACAGGTAGGGGCTGATCGTGGTGCCCAATAGCGCCACCAGGCCCGACAGGAACGCATGGTCAAGCTGCACCGTTGGCACGACCACGTGATAGAGCGCGTCACCCCAATCCATCGGGGTGACGATCAGCACCGCGATATAGGCAAACAGCGACAGCGTGGTCCATTTGAGCCAGCCGGCATAGCGGGCATAGGGCACGAACACTTCGGCCAGCACGCTGATCACGGCAAAGCCGAGGGTATAGAGCGGCAGCGGCCCCGGCAGCAGCAGGTGCAGCGCGGCGGCCATGGCGCCCAGGTCTGCCCCCAGGTTGATGACATTGGCCACTACCAGCAAGGCGATCACGCCCGGCAGCAGCCAGCGCGGATAGTGGCGCCGCACATTGTCGGCAATGCCGCGCCCGGTGGTGGCGCCGATCCGCGCGCAGATTTCCTGGATTGCGGCCATCAGCGGATAGCTGAACAGCATGGTCCAGGTCAGCGTGTGGCCAAACTGCGCGCCTACCTGGCTATAGGTGCCGATGCCGCTGGGATCGTCATCGGCCGCGCCGGTGATCAGGCCAGGGCCCAACGAGGCCATCAGCGACTTGGCCGGGGCATCCGGTTCTGGCGGCACGGTCATGCGTGGCGGCGTTCAGGCAGTGGGGGCGGTGATGGCGTCAAGCACACGGGCCTCGATCTCTTCACGCGGCAGGCCGGGGGGAATGGTTTCGCCAATGACATAGCGAATGGTGCCGCGTCGCTTCCACACGCGGTGATACAGGGCGCCGCTATGCACCGCCACCGGAACCACCGGTAGTGACAACAACTTGTATATCCCGGCAAAACCCGATTGCAGCGGATAGCGCTGCCCCACTGGCACGCGCGTGCCTTCGGGAAAGATCGCCAGGGGGCGCCCTTCGGCCAGGCGGGCGCGGGCATGGGTCAGCATGGCACGCAGCGTCTTGGCGCCGGCCTCGCGCTCCACCCCGATCAGGCCATAGGCCCAGCCGGCGCGGCCCCACACGGGAATGCGCATCAGCTCGATCTTGGCAAAGATGCAGGGGCGGTGCAGCACTTGCGGCAGGTCGATCGCCTCGAAAAAGCTTTCATGGCGCAGGGCATAGAACACGCCTTCCTGCGGCGGCGTGCCCACCACTTCCACGCGGATGCCCAGCACATGGCGCACCAGCGCGCGGTGCACGCCGGTCCACGCCTGCACCATGGCAAAGACGCCGCGCGGCGCCACGATCAGCACGATCGCCAACACCAGCAGCAGCAGCACGGTAAAGCCATAGAACGCGGCATAGAACACCAGGCTGCGCACGATTTCGGCAAGGGTAGGGGAACGGTCTTCCACGGCGCTTGTCACCATCCTGCCAGCCACGCCACCATGCGGGCCAGCAGCTTGTTGTATTCCAGGAACAGGATCTTGAGGCTGGGCCGCGAGGGCACGGCATCGCGCACGATGACCAGGCCCTTGGGCGCCACGACCCACAGATCGAACGTGGCGCGGCGCATGTGCCAGTCGGTGGTGACCAGGCGCACCGAATGGATCTTGTGCCGAGCGATCCACGCCGCCGCCTCGTGCGCGTTGGAGCGGGTATCGACCGAATCAAAGCCCAGCGTGATGCAGCAATCGAGCCGTGCGGGATCGACCTTGTATTCGGCGGCAAATTCGGCCGGCCGCACCTGGCGATCGACACCACTGACCAGCAGGGTCTGCGCCTTGCCGGCCTGGAGCATGGCCAAGGCACGCGGAATGCGGCCGCCGCCACCGGTCAGCACCACGATGCCATCGGTGCGCGTGCCATCGGGCGCCGGCTGCGGCAGGAACCAGGCAAACCACAGGAAACCCAGCACCCACAGCAGGATCAGCGCCGAACCCAGGCGGCGGAAAAGACCCGGCGGCTTTCTCATGCCCACGGCTTTCGCATGCCGCAGGGCTTTCTCACGATCGTGCGGCGCGTGCCGGCGTGCGGTGTGGTCATGGTTGGGGGCTGCTGCATGGCTTGGGCGTTATGGGGGGCAATATGGGGACGGTCACGCGATCATACCATGCGCCGCAGGGCGGCAAGAACAGTAAGTCGGGCTGTCAGCATCACCAGCAGCACGCCGGCGATGGGAATACCGGCAAGGGCGACCCAGTCGGTCCAGGCGAGCGAGCCTTGCGCGACCATGCCCGAACCCAGCGCGGCAAACTGGCGCGCCAGGCCCAGCACGGTAACGACGCCGGCAAGCAGGCCAACCAGGCCGCCCATCGCCGCGTCCGTCGCCATGGAGCGCTGGAACACCCGCGCGATCTGCACGTCGGTGGCGCCCAGCATATGGACGATCTCGATCGTTTCGCGATGGGTGCCCAGCGCATTGCGCGACGCCAGCAGCACGGCGGAAACCGTGGCAAAGGCGAACAGCGCGATCAGGCCGCCGGCCGCCCATTGCAAGGCACCAATGGCGCGGAACACCGGTGCCAGCCAGCTTGACTGCGCATCGATCCGCGCCGCCGGGGCCGTGGCGGCCAAGGCCTTGCGCAGCAGATCGAGCCGCGCCGGCGTGGCCATGCCGGCCAGGCGCACGTCGATCAGCGCGGGGATCGGCAGATCGTCCAGGTCGTCGCCCGCACGGGTGCCCAGCCAGGGTTCGACCAAGGCATCGAGCTGGTCCTGCGGCACGGCTGCAGCACTGATCAC
>NZ_KE148447.1:0-271 GCF_000410615.1 Novosphingobium sp. B-7
GGCGCCGCGCTCGTCGCTCAACACCACCCCGGCAAACCCATCGAGCGGCAGAAACCGCCACGGCCGGCACCTTGGCCGCGTCCAGCGCCTGCGCCAGGCCCGCCACGCCCGAGATCGGCGGCAGCACGATCAACCCGTCGACGCGCGAACGCCCGGCAAAGGCCAGGGTATCGGCAATCGCCGCCTCACCCTCGCGCGGGGTGGAATGGACGATCAGTTCGTAGCCGTGTGCCGAACTGACCGAGACGATGGCGCGCTGGATGGAATCGAG
>NZ_KE148447.1:281-1250 GCF_000410615.1 Novosphingobium sp. B-7
GAATCGAGCACCAGCGCGTTGCGATCGTTGTGGATCAACCCGATGAGGAACGAGCGCCCCATCGCCAGGGCGCGGGCGCGCAGGCTGGGGCGAAACTGCAGGGCGGCAATGGCCGCCTCGATCCGTTCACGCGTCTGCGCGTTGACCTTGGGTGACTTGTTGAGCACGCGCGAGACGGTGCGGATCGAAACCCCGGCGGCGGCGGCCACGTCCTCGATCGTCGGTTCGCCGTGGCGCGGATGGTCAGCGGCGGGCGCGCTTTCCGGAAAGGGGGCAGGGCGGTCGGTCATGCCCCTGTTCTATGCGCAGATATGGCGCGCTCACGCCAGTCCCACCGTGGCCGCCCAGGCCCGCCACAGATCGGGCCAGGCCGACACCGGCTTGCCGATCGCGCGGCGCAGGCCAAAGCCGTGGCCGCCATTGGCAAAGAGATGCATTTCCAGCGGGATGCCCCGCGCCTTGAGCGCCGCCCGCAGGCGCACGGTGTTTTCCACCGGCACCACGTCATCGTCCTCGGCATGGCAGAGGAAATGCGGCGGGGCGTCTGCCGGCACGCAGCGATCGGGCGAATGCGCCACCTGCGCGGCCAGGGAGGGATGATCACCCAGCAGCAGCTGCCGCGATCCAGGATGGGCAATGGCCGGGTCCATGCTGACCACGGGATAGATCGGCGCGGCGCTGTGCGGCCGGGCCGACAACGCGTCTGCGGCATCGCGCGGGGTATAGACCGGCACGGCAAAGCGCGCGGCCAGGTCGGCGCAGACATGGCCGCCGGCGGAAAAGCCCATGGCCGCCACGCGTTCGGGATCGATCGCATAATCGCGCGCGCGGTGGCGGATCAGGCGCATCGCCCGCTGCGCATCGGCCAGCGGGGTATCGGCGCCCGATGCCCAGCCATCGCCGGGCAGGCGATAGAACAGGACGAACGCGGTAAACCCGCGCGCGGCCAGCCAGCGGCCGATTTCATAG
>NZ_KE148447.1:1383-5432 GCF_000410615.1 Novosphingobium sp. B-7
GGTAGATCGTTCGTTGACCGTTTCCACCAGCGCATGGGCCCCTGTGCCGCTGGGCAGGCCAGGCGCGCCGCCCGGCCATAGGTCGATCGTTTCGGCCGGCTGCGGCAATCCGGGCGGCGTGCCACGCGGCCCGGCCGGTGGCGGGGTTTGCCCCAGCGCCGGCCGGGCTGCGGCCCAGGCCCCGATCGCCAGCGTCCGGGCCACCAGAGCGCGACGATCAAGGGTCATGGGCAGAGTTTCCTCAGTTTCAGAAGTGGGATGCCCACGCCACCCCGGATCAAGTCCGGGATGACGTGGGCGGGGGGAAGCGTCGTTCAGGCACGCGGGCTAACCCTCACAGCTTGGCGCGGGCGCCAAACAGGATGGTGCGGCCAAAGTGGTTGTTCTCGTAATTGCGCTGCGCCGTTTCGTCGGTGAAGCGATAGCGATAGGCGTCGGTCAGGTTGTTGCCATCGATCGACAGTTCCAGCCACGGCCGGATCTTGTAGCGCACCGCCGCATCCACGCTGGTATAGGCGCCATAGCCTTCGAACACGTTGCCCGTGGCGCTGGTGCCGTCAACGAAGGGCCCGCGATAGCTGACCGAGCCGCGAATGCTGAACTTGCCATCGTCATAATAGAGCGTGGCGTTCCACGCCCGCTTCGAGACGTTGAGCAGGGTCTGGTTATAGATCGCCGAAACCCCTGCCAGCGTGCAGGCACCGGACGCATTGCGGGTGCAGGCGCTCACCGCCGGGCCGGTGATGGTGTAATCAGCGTCGCTCTTGATCAGCGTGGCATTGCCCTGGAACCCGGTGTGGCTGAGGAAGCTGGGCAGGAACGTGAAGGGCAGCTGCAAAGCCACTTCGATGCCCTTGAGCGTGGCCCCCGCGCCGTTGACCTGCGAGGACACGATATATTCCTGCGTCGGGTCATAGTTGATGTAGGCGGGCGAGCTGGGCGTGAGCACCGAGCGATCGAGCCCGAGCTGGGGCAGCGTGGCGGTATAAGTGCCCGAGACCGGGAAGCTCTGGATCTGCTTGATGAAGCCGGCCACCGACAGCAGCGCCTGCGGCGCAAAATACCATTCGGCCGACACGTCGAAATTGGTGGCGCGATAGGGGTTGAGGAACGGGTTGCCGAAGGTAACGCGATAGTTGAACCCGTCGACCGAGCCGCCGGGATTGAGATTGCCCAGCGAAGGCCGGGTGATGACCTTGGCAATGGCGCCGCGCAGGATCACGTCGCGGTGCGGATAGAACGCGATGTTGAACGAGGGCAGCCAGTCGTTGTAGGTGCGGCCCACCGTGGCGGCGACGCCTGCGGTATAGCCGGTGGAACGCTGATCGGTGTGGGCATAGCGGATGCCCGCGTTGCCGGCATATTCCAGCCCGAACAGATCACCCTTCACGTCAAACTGCAGATAGCCGCCCGACGTGGTTTCCTGCACCTGGCGGTTGGAACCAAGATCTTCCACCTGGGTGCGGCCATAGAGATTGGTATAGGCAGCGGCCGAGCCGATGTTGGCCGCCAGGAACTGCGAGGTGGTGCCACCCGGTTGCCCGGCATCGCCCAGGCTGACCAGATCGGAAATGCTGGACGTGACAGGCAGGCCATAGACGCTGGACGAGCAGGTGGTGGTGCCCAGGATCAGGTCGGGCTTGCCGTTACCCGAACAGGCCACCGTGTCGCGCGTCCACAGTTGGGTCTGGAAGTTGTAGCGGCGCCACACGCCGCCCAGCTTGACGGTAAAGCCCTTGGTCACATCCCATTCGGTGCGCAGTTGCACTGTCTTGAACTTGTTGGTGACATAAGACGGGCGATCGCGGATTTCGGCCAGCTGGAAATTGGCCGGGTTGGTCACGTCGATGCCATAGCTCAGCACCGGCGCTTTCATGTTGCTGTAATCGAACGCGAAGCCGTTCGCGCCCTTGCTGTCATAGGCGATCGTGCTTTCCACCGGGATATCCGCGTCAGACTGCGAAATGCCGCCCAGCAGGGTGAAGCGCAGGCTGTCCGATACGTCCTGGTCCCAGGTGGCGCCCACCTGGTAGAACTTGGTATTGGACTGGCGCAGATAGCTTTCGGTGCGGACATAGGCATTGTTGAACGTGCCGCTGACCATGTTGCCATTGCTGTCGTACGCCGGGTTGACCACGTTGAAGCTGCGCTCGTTGGAACGGGCCAGCACTTCCAGCCACTTTTCCTTGCGGTCTTCCTTGAACGAGGAATAGAGCGCGTCGATCGAGATCTTGGTGTGGGTGCTGGGTTCGAACTGGATCGAGCCGGTCAGGCCCAGGCGGCGGCGATCGTGTTCGACCACGCCATAGCGCGGAATGCGCGGGTGGAACGAGAGCGCAGCGGCATCGCACGCGGCCGAGGGGCGATAGAACCCGCCGCTGTTCACCGCATTGCCGCCAGTGGTGCCGGCGACCGAATAGAAGCACGGCGTGCCGCCCACCGAATTGAAATAGGCCTGCGACCAGCGCACCGTGTTGTTGCCGGTTTCCAGCGTATCGGTGTGCGAATAGGCGGCCGAGAGGTTGACGCCCAGCGTGCCGGCATCGTTCTTCCACGACAGCAGCCCGGCAATGCGCGGCCCGACATTCTTCGACAGGTCGTTATACGAACCCTGCACGTTGAGCACGGCGGTCAGCCCGGTCTTGCCGGCCAGCGGATTGCCGGTGTTGAGATCGACCACTGCGCCCAGCGAGCCTTCGTCCAGGCTCGCCTCGGCGGTCTTGTGGACCACCAGGCTGCTGAACAGTTCCGAGGCAAAGACGTTGAAATCGAAAGAGCGATCGCGGTTGGCCGAGGCGCCGTCGGACGAGGTGGTGATCGTTTCCAGGCCGTTGACGCGCACGCGGGTGAACTGCGCGCCCAGGCCGCGCACAGTGATCGCGCGGCCTTCGCCGCCGTCCTTCTGGATCGAGATGCCGGGAATGCGCTGCAGGGATTCGGCAATGTTCTGGTCGGGGAACTTGGCAATGTCTTCGGCCACCACGGCATCGACTGCCGAAACCGAGTTGCGCTTGACGTTGAGCGCGGCCTGAAGCGACTGGCGGAAGCCGGTGACGATGATAGCCGGGGTCTGGTCATCGCCGGTGCCCGGGGCGGCAGCAGCCGCGTCGGTGGCCGGTGTGGTGGTATCCTGCGGGGCGGCCTGGGCCATCGCGCCATGTGGCAGGGCCAGCGCGCTGCCAGCGAACAGGGCGATCTTGAGCGTGGAAACTCGGGAAATATTCTTGCGCATCGTCACATCCCCTCTCAGCCCGTGAGGCTGGATGATACCGGTGTCAACAATGCACGCAATGGCTTGCATCGATCCGGCAACACTACTCCCATCCGCACACGGCGGATCGCCCGCGCCATCGGGCGGGCTTGTTGTCTCTTGCTACCTTCCCGGCTTTATGCCCCTAAAGGTAACCGGTGTCATTACGATATGTTTTGCAGCACGATCTTTCCCCTGTCAAGAACCCGGTTGCTTGGCTGTCGATCAAAAAATAATATGGTAATTCAATAGTCTAAACTGAAATTCCGCCCATCTCGCGGCGCATTTTGCCGCATCATGCTGCGCGCGTGGCCCTGCAGCATGGCGCTGATTCGCCGGTTATGATCCCGGCTGCACATAGGGCGCCGTGGCCCATAGCCGGCGTTGCCAGCCGCGCGGATCGTCTGCCATGTGCGGGGCCGCGTCGAACACCATCGTCGCGCGCGCCGGCAGGCGATAGGGCGCCCAGTCTGCCAGGCCCGGCCGGCCGTTGCGTGCCAGCCCGGAAAAGGCCGCCATCATCGTCGCGCTCAGCGCACGGGCCTGCGCGTCGGTGCCGGAATAGCTGCCCGGCGCCTCCAGCGTGCCGAACACATAAGGGATATCATCGGTATGCGCCGCGCCGCGCAGTGGATCGCGCGGAGAGGGGCGGTCGAGCTGGTAGACCCAGGTGGACTGCGCGCCGGCGGCGGCGCGTGCGTCGGCCTCGATCACCTGGCCGGGCCACGATCGCCCGGCGGTGGTTGCCGCGTAATAGACCTGCTCTGCGCTCCACTGTGGGGCGTTGGCGCGGTATTGT
>NZ_KE148447.1:5524-6027 GCF_000410615.1 Novosphingobium sp. B-7
GGCCCGCGCGGATCGAGAAACGCGCGCGTTTCATCGCGCACATTGCCCAGGATCATCGGAATATCCAGCGATTGCGGCGCCGCATCGGGCCAGAACGGATGGCGCGGCAGGTTGGTCATATCCAGCACCGGCCCGAAGTAGAGGCTTCCGCCCATGATCGGATCGCTGGCGTCGAGCGCGTCGATCAGGCGCGCGATCGGCATGGCGCGCAGGGCCGCAACCCCATCGTCGCCCAATCCCAGGCGCGCCATCCACGCGCGCGTGCGGGCCAGCGCATGGCCCGGGCCACTGGCCTGCACCTGCTGTCCACTCATGGTCGCGGCGGCATGGAACAGGCCGCGCGCGGCCGGCATCGCCATCAGCGTGGCGATCTTGGCGCCCCCGCCCGATTGGCCAAAGACCATCACCCGCGAGGGATCTCCGCCAAACGCGGCAATGTGATCGCGCACCCATTGCAGCGCCAGGATCAGGTCCAGCTGCCCCAGGTTGCCGCTATCGGCCGC
>NZ_KE148447.1:6221-6492 GCF_000410615.1 Novosphingobium sp. B-7
CGTCCACACGTTGAGGAACAGGCAATCCTCGCTTTGCGGCGCCTCGGCCATGCCGCGCTGCGGGCAGAGCGGGCCAAATTGCGTGGCGTCTTGCTCTGGCCCGCTAAACGGTTCGGGCACGGCGCGGGCAAAGCGCGCCGCCCGGCCATAGCGGATGCCCTTGAACGCCATGACGCCGCCCTCGCGCAGACCGCGATAGCGCCCCACGCGGGGCTGGGCCGGGGCGGGCGCCCGCGCCAGGCCCTGTGCGCCCAGCGGTGTGGTGATCATC
>NZ_KE148448.1:0-3013 GCF_000410615.1 Novosphingobium sp. B-7
GCCGCTGGCCCGCGCGCGCGCGGCTCGCCACGCGGCCCGGCCCGGATCGCCGCCAGCAAACGCTGTATCTCGCTGGCGTCGCTGCTGCCGTCCCAGCGCGAAAAATCGATCACGTGATATTGCCGGAAGCCCAGTGGCGGCATCGTGCCATCGAGCGAGATCGGCACGAAGCGGCCGCGATCGCGCCCATGCGCCGCCTCGTCGCGTACCCAGTCCGAAGAGACCGAGGCCGCCGACCAGGCGACGACGATCATCTCCGCCGCATCCAGCGCCGCCTCGATCGAATGGGCAAAGGCTTCGCCCCCGCCAATCCGTTCGTCCCACCACACGTCGAAACCCGCCGCCTGCAGCGCTGCCACCAGTTGCGCGGTCCGCACCCGATCAGCGCGGGCATAAGAGACGAACAGGGGAGGACCAGCCGCGCGGGTGACACTGGATGCTGTTGCCGCCTCGCTCATCGCGGCAGCGCCTCTGACCCCACCACGCGGCGAATCCAGGGCAGGTAGTGCGCCACGTTGGTGTAGATTCCCGGCACGTTGGGCAGGGCGCAGCCGTATCCGCCGGACACGATCCCCACCAGCGCCTCGGGATCATCGCCGTCCATGCCCACCAGCGGGCCGCCGCTATCCCCCTGGCACGAATCGCGCCCGCCCGGGCCATAGCCGGCACACAGCACGCCAGGCGTAACCACCCCGCGATAGTGCGGATTGCGCGCGCAGACCGCGCGCGGCACCGGATCGAGCCGCACCATGCGCAGATCGCTCGGTTCGTGCGTCACACGGCCGGCGTCATCGAGATGGGGCGCCGTGTCGTTGCCATGCGCGGTCATCGTTCCCCAGCCATAGACCGCCAGGATCACCCAATCGTCTGGCAAGGGATCATCGGCACGCACGCCCGAGATGCGCAAGGGTGCGATCCGCGTGGGATCGTTGATCGGCACCGTCTCGGCATCGGCGGCGATCCGCAACAGCGCGATGTCGTTGCGAAAGAGCCGCTCGTTGAAACCGGGATGCAGCACGACCTGGGTGATCGCGTACGTCGCGCCGCCATGGACGAGATCCTGCGTACCCAAGCGTATCCGCCGCCAGCGCCGCACATAATCGGGATCGATCGCGCCATCGGCATTGACGATGCAATGCTGCGCCGTCAGCACCCATTGCCGCGCGATCAGCACGCCGCCGCAATGATGGTGGAATTCGAAGGCCTGGCGCTGGTTCAGGTATTCGGCGTTGCGATTGCCGGCGCGCACCATGGCCGCGTCGGCGACGAAATCCTGCCTGACGTAATGGGCGGTCGAATAGAACTCGGCCTGCCACGGTGTCGCCTGCTGCAAATCGCGCACCCGCACCCCGCCGACGACGCCGTAGCTGCGACTGCGCACCCGGACCATGCACCGCCAGGCCAACCGCTTGCGCCCGGTCAGATGCAGCCCGCCGATGGTACGATCGGGCAAGGATGCCCCCACCGCCGCTGCCTGCCATATCCCGATGCGGCCGTGTTGCGGCACGGACGGGCAGGCGCGGCGGGGCGGGACCAGCGCCAAAGTTGCCAAGGCAGGAATGGCCTCGTCACCGAACACCTGCGCGGCCGAGGCAAAGAGCCGGTAGCGAATGCCATCGCGGACCAGATCACGATGCGTGACCGCAACTTGCGGCAAGCGCGTCATGACGCCGGCGTCCCCCTCGAGCCGCCAGGCAACGCCTTCCGTGATCTCGTACCGTCGCCCGTCGACGGCGACCACCCGCGTCACCACTTCGGGCCCGGCGGTTACTGGCGCTGCGCCATAGGCATGCCGCGCCTGCGCCGGCGCGGCCAAGGCGCCGAGCAGCGCAAGCGACGCAAGGCCACGCCAGCAGTTGCGTGCCACTGCCCACCAAGACTGACGCGTGCTCTGCCCCATGTGACTTTTTCTTGCGACGCGGCCCTGTCCGCGCAGATACTTAATTGCCCGATTTTACATTCCAGCGCAATTCTTCCTGCCTACTGTTGGGGCATCATTATCGGACAGAGCGCCGGCGGCTCTTTCGGGTGACCCCGCCAACTGGTAGGCTGCGCGCATGGATGCTCCCGCCCGCCAAGATGCCGAAAACGTGCTGGCCGAAACCTTTGCCTGCCCGCCCGCGGTGGCCACGGCGATCACCGGCAAGGCCCACCTGCGCGACTATCCCGCCAAGGCTGTGATCGTGGCGTGCGACAGCGTGTTCGATGCCGTCCATGTCATGGTTGCCGGCAATGCCCGGATGCAGGCTTTCGGGCTCGATGGCCGCCTGGTTGCGGTGGAAGACTATGGCCGTGGCGACCTGTTCGGCGAAAACGGCCTGTTCGAAACCGAACGCGCCGCGCATGATATTTCGGCGATGGTTGCCAGCCGCGCCGCGGCGATCGGCAATGCGGCCTTTCTCGATCTGATGGCCAACTACAACTGCGTGGCCCTGGCGGTATCGCGCCGCCTGGTGGCGCGCCTGTCAAAGATCACCCGCCGCATGGTGGAAGGCGCCACGCTTTCAGCCAATGGCCGCATCCATGCCGAAATCCTGCGCCAGGCCCAGGCCGGCAGCGCCATGACGATCAGCCCGGCGCCCGTGCTCAGCCAGCTTGCGCTCAAGGTGCAATCCACCCGCGAGACGGTGAGCCGGGCTATCTCGGCGCTGGAAAAGCGCGGCATCATCCGCCGCGACGCGCAAGGGCTTACCGTGGTCGCGCCCCACCGCCTGGAAGAACTGATCTTCTGACGCGCGCCCAGTGGCGCTCAATCTGCCACCGGCGAAATCGCGAACAGCCGGATATCGTCAACCTCGCCGACCAATTCGGGTGAAATCCGGTCTGCCTGGTTGACGCAGAGCGCCGCGGCCAGGGTTTCGCTGGCCGTGAGCACGCCGGGCAATGCGGCTGCGGCGATGGCGCCCAGTTCCGCGATGCCACGCCCGACCAGCGCCGCCGGCGCTTCCAGCCAATGGGCCAGGGCATAGTGGCCGCAGACGCGCAGCGGCACACTCACCCCCGGCGCGCCCAG
>NZ_KE148448.1:3322-3630 GCF_000410615.1 Novosphingobium sp. B-7
ACAGTGCTGTGGCCCGGCGTCGCGCCAACGCTCGCCAAGATAGGCGGTGGACAGCCCGGCGCCGAACCGACCGGCCCCGCCATCGGTGATCAGCAATTGCGCCGCGCCGCTCGCCAGCATGCGCGCGTTGAGCACGGCCGCGCCCATGGCGACATCGGCAGCCAGGCGCGTTGCCAGCGGCTCATATGCCCCGCGCAGCGCGGTCAGGCAGCGCACCGATTGCGCCGCATCGAGGCAGGCGTGAAACCGTGGCAGCCAGGCCGGGTCATACGGCAGCACCGATTGCGCAACGAAAGCATCCACCCCGA
>NZ_KE148448.1:3790-4074 GCF_000410615.1 Novosphingobium sp. B-7
AACGGCATCGCGCAGGCTGTTCCCGGCCGACGCCGAAACGCCCAGGTGCCCGGCAAAGTTCAGCGACCGTGGCGGACGGAACGCATCAAGCCAGGCAGCGTCTGCGCCCAACGCCGCCAGGATCAGCGCCATCTGCCGCAAGGTGGCGGCCCGATCGGCCCAGCCATCGGGATCGGCGGCACAGGCTGCGGCAAGTGCTGCCCGCGCCGCGGCCGTTTCGCCGCACACGAGATGCGCCTGCGCCCGCGACGCCGCGATGAAATACGGCGTCTCGGCCCATTGCT
>NZ_APCQ01000417.1:0-5524 GCF_000410615.1 Novosphingobium sp. B-7
GGGTGGAACGCGGGCGCCGTGGCGCGGGTGCTCGCGCTGCAAGGCCTGCTTGGCGCGCTGGGCACGGGCCTTGCCGGCTTTGCCCTGCGCCATGTCCGCGCGGTGCGGTTGCTGGCGCTGTCGCTGTTGGCCACGGCGTTGGGCATGGGCGCCCTGGCTCAAGGCGGTGCGCTGATGGTCAACTGGGGCTTTGTGCCGCTGTTCGGCGTGGGCTCGGCCCTTGTCGCCATGGCGGTCACGGTACTGCTTATGGACTGGTTCGGGCACGAAACCGGCACGGCCGGCCTGGCGCTATGCTGGACGCTCGCCGGCCTTGCCGCGTTAGGGCCGGGCCTGGCCGGGGTACTGGCGCAGTGGACCGGCAGCTATGCCGGCGCGATATGGCTGCTGGGCGCGTCATGCGTGCCAGTGGCAGTGGCGGCGGGGGGCTTGCACCGTGCCAAACCTATAGAGACCCCGTCATCACGGGCTTGACCCGGGATCCCGCTTTTCTGTCTTCGTCCGCGAAAAGAAGCGGGACCCCGGATCAAGTCCGGGGTGACGGTTAGGCAATGCCTGTTTGTCTGGTTTTCGATCTCTGACCTGCCAACAAAACAGCCCGGCGGATCGCTCCACCGGGCTGTTTTTGTGCGCCAAAAATTGGTTCAGGAAATCAGCCGCGGCACTGCCATGCCGCGCACATCGAAATGCGCATCGGGATGTTCGGCCGCGCCATCGCGCGGGGCGGCACGGTGCTGCACCACGCCGTTCTTGCCAAAGCCTTCGACCACCGGGCGCGCGCCCTTGCTCGACAGCCACAGGCGCAGCAGGTGGCGCTTGCGCTGCGGTTCGGGCCAATCCCAGAACGTGGTGCGGGCGTGCAGCGCGGCATAGTTTGACAGCCACTGGATATCGCCGGGCCGGAAATCCATCTCGATCGCCATGCCGTCTTCATAGGTGATCTCGTCGAACAGGCGCAGCACCTCGATCTGGTCGGCGGTCAACTGCGGCACGCCGGGATATTCCTGCGCGGTGAGGATATAAAGCGAACCGGCATACATGCTGAACACGCCATCCTTCAGGCTGACGATCGGCGAGGTATAGGTATCGGCCGGCGCTTCATGATCCTGGCGGCGCCAGTCCCAGTGGAACGGCTCGAACAGCAGGGGCGCGAGATCGGGGCGGCGGCGCAGGATCTCGTTGTAGATTTCCGCGCCCGAAACCAGGCACGAAAGCCCCCCTTCCCGCGCTCCGCGCAGACACATCAGCGCGACGATATCCGAACTGTCAGAGTGATAGACCAACTTGTCGCGCACTTTGGATGACAGGGCAGTGGGATCGTCCATAGTCTTGTCAGACGTGGCATAGACATGGTCGATCAGGTCGCCCATCTCGTTCTGACGGATGGGATCGCCCATGTGCAGGCCAAGAATGTAATAGATCGCACAGGACAGCGCATCGGAATAGAGTTCTGCACGCAGGCCCCGCACCAGCACGAAGCCGCGCCCGAAATCCACTTCCTGACGCCATTCCTCGCAAGCCTGGGCAGTTTCCACCAGCGGATAGTCCTGCGCCTGCACCGTGCGCAGATCGGGATCGTCGGCCATGAAGCGCGCGCCCAGCGTTTCCAGTTCGGCAATCTGCGCAGCCGACAGTTCAAAGACCCAGTCCTGTCCCTGGCTCAGCCGGTCGCCACGCCAGGCGGCGCGGCTGGTGATGGGGGATAGCACGGGGGCGGAAGGCGTGATCACGGACAAGGCTTGGTTCCTTTGCAGCGGCGCGAAAGCATCTGACGAAAAAGCATGTGCCATCATGCACTGCGCCATGTCTTGACCTGGCGCGCAAGAGATTTGGACCGGCACCGCCCGCGTCATCCGACATCATCGGTCCTTTGGGCACCTTGCATCGCAACATGGGGCTTGCTGCATCGCGGATCGGTCAACTATTCGTGCGTTGCCACGCAAGACCGCAGGGCGGTTGAACACCGATGCTGGGGCACGACAAAAAGGCCGGCCATAACGAAGGCCAGGTTCAGGGAGAACATACAGCCGGGAGGCTGTCTGAAAGCGATGAAAAGCATTTCTCGAGGGGGGAAACCCATGCGCCCGTCATCCGTCCTGCTCACTGCCACTGCATCGCTCCTGGCGCTTGCCGCCACCTCTGCCCGCGCCGCCGATGCGGCCAGCGCCCCCGCCGCCGAAACGGCACCTGCGCCGGCCGCCGATCCGATGGTCGACGCCGATGGCAGCCCGCTCGGCACCATCGTGGTCAACGGTGAAAAGCGGGAAGTGAACCTGCAAACCGCACCGATCGCGATCAGCACCGTTTCGGCCGACGCGCTGCGCCAGCGCAACGCAACCGAGCTGGCCGATCTCAACGGCTTCGTTCCCGGCCTCACCGTGACCAAGAGCGAGGGCAACGAACGCGTCATCGCCATTCGCGGCGTCGGCTATGAAACCGCACAGAACCCCAATTCGCAGCCCGGCGTCGCGTTTCATATCGACGGGGTCTATATCGCCCACGTCGTCGCGCTGAACCAGGATCTGCTCGATGTGGATCACGTGGAAGTGCTGCGCGGCCCGCAAGGCACGGTGTTCGGCCAGACGTCTACCGGCGGCGCGGTCAACGTGATCACGCGCAAGCCCGTGCTCGGCGAATATACCGGCGAAGCGCAGCTCAGCTATGGCAACTACAACTATGTGCGCGCCATGGGCACCTTGAACGTGCCGATTGCCGAAACGCTGGCCCTGCGGGGCACGGTGCAATACCTGCGCCATGATGGCTATGGCTATGCCGTGGGCGTGCCCGGCTATGCCAAGTATCCGCTCGACGATGCCAACAATATCGGCGGCCACGTCTCGCTGCTGTGGCAGCCCAGCCCCGATACCAGCGTGACGCTTTCGGCCCAGTCGTTTGATGCCAGCCACAATGCGGCGCTGCAAAAGTGCCTGCTGTGCAGCACCGATCCGGCCGCCGGCAGCACCACCTACATCGCCGATCCCAATGCCGATCCCCGCGTGGTCAGCCAGGATTTCGGCGGCAAGTACGTAACGAAAACGCGCATGGCCTATCTTTCGATCGCGCAGACGATCGATGACAAGGTCGTGCTCAAGTCGGTGACGGCCTACCAGTATCTCAACAAGAACCAGTCGGGTGACAACGACCGCTTCATCTATGCCAACTATCACGACAACATCGTCAAGTGGCAGGACATGAGCAGCACCTGGACGCAGGAAATCTCTGCCTCGTCCACGCCCAACAAGTCGCTCGAATGGGTCGTCGGCGGGTTCTACCTGCGCCAACACGCGCTGCAGAACATCATGGAATACACCACGGGCGGCTTTTCCATCGATCCGGCCACCGGCCAGGCCGTGTCGTTCCAGACCGACAGCCCCTATCAGCACACCTCGTGGGCCGGGTATGGCCAGGCGATCTTCCACGCTACCGACGCACTCGATCTGATCGCCGGCGCGCGGTATAGCTGGGACAAGATCTCGGCCCAGCCGGTGCAGTATTTCGCCACCGTGCCCGAACGCATCGCCACCAGCGATGCGCTGACCGGCAAGGTCAGCGTGCAATACCAGGTCACGCCCACCAACATGCTCTATGTGACCGGGTCAAAGGGCTACAAGCCCAGCGGCGTCACGTTCGCGGGCAATTCGATCTTCGTAAAGAGCACCTACGCCAAGGAAACCGTCTGGGCGGCCGAAGTGGGTTCGAAGAACGAGTTCTTCGACAAGACCCTGCGCCTCAACGTGGCGGGCTATTACTACTGGTACAAGGATTTCCAGTTCACTGCCGAAGACCCGGTGCCCTTTGCCGGCGGCACAGCCAACATTCCGCGTGCGCAGACCTATGGCGTGGAGTTCGAAACCACCTGGGCGCCGACCAAGCAACTGCGCTTTGACGGCACCCTCGCGCTGGCCGAAGGCAAGTTCCACGGCGACTACTACACGATCGACAAGCAGACCGCGCAGGATATCCGCGCCACGACCTATGCTGCGCTGGGTTATCCCGCCGGGTGGTATTACGATCCGCGCGTGATTGCAGCGGTGATCGCCGCGTCCACGAACACCAACGGCAAGAAGATCCCCAAGCTGCCGGGTGTGCAGGGCAGCTTTGCCGCGACCTATACCGCGCCGGTTGGCCCAGGCGAGCTGATGCTGCGCGGCGAAGTGATCTATCGCGGCAAGTTCAACTCGCGCATCTTCAACGTGCCGCAGTTCGATACCGTGCCGTCCTACACCATCGGCAACCTGATGATCCAGTATCAGCCCGATGCCTCGCCGTTCACGTTCTCGGTCACGGGCACCAACATCACCGACAAGGCCGGGGTCAGCAACAAGTTCGCCGATCCTTATGGTTCGGGCACCACCAGCGTGGAATACATTCCGCCGCGCCAAGTGTTTGCCACGGTCGGCTACAAGTTCTAAGACGCGTCGTTTCCACCTTGCCGGCAGCGCGGTTCACACACCGCGCTGCCGTTTTTTTGTGCGGGTGGACTGTAGGTTACAACCTCAAACCATCGTCACACCGGATCAAGTCCGGGGTGACGAGTTGGTTCAGATAAGACCGAGGATCGCTCAGTCGATCAGGCGGTGCACTTCGCGCACAAAGGCCTTGGCTGCCTTGGCGACGTCTTCCGCGCTGCGCCCGGCCTTGTAGAGCGCCGAGCCCAGGCCGCCACCGGCCGCACCCGCTGCCATCCAGTCTGACAGGTTTTCCGGCGTGACGCCGCCCACGGCCAGCACCGGCACATGGCGCGGGATCACTGCCAGTTGCGCCTTGAGCACGGCGGGGCTGGCGGCCTCAGCGGGAAACAGCTTGAGACCGTGGGCGCCGGCGTCGAGCGCGGCAAAGGCCTCGGTCGGCGTGGCATAGCCGGGCAGCGACACCATGTCGTGCGCCACGCTGCGCGCGATCACTGCCGGGTTGACGTTGGGCGAAACCACCAGTGTGCCGCCGGCATCGCGCACCGCATCCACCTGGTCCACATTGAGCACGGTGCCCGCCCCAACCAGCACGTTGCTGCCATAGCGGTGGGCGATCTTCTCGATCGACACCAGCGGATCGGGCGAATTGAGCGGCACTTCGATCATGGCAAAGCCGGCCTCCACCAGAACATCGGCCATGGCCTCGATCTCGTCAGGGCGCACCCCGCGCAGGATCGCCACGAGCGGGCAATGGCGCATGGCCTGGGCGAAACGATCGGCGGCGGTGTGGTCAGCGGTCACGAACAAGGCTCCAGATCTGGGCGATGCCGGCAACGAACGCGGCATGGCTGTCAACAAGGTGGGCGCGGCCGCCGCATTGGGCAATGGCAGCGGTGTAAAGCGCGCCGAGCATCGGATCGGCAAGGAGATAGACATCGCTGCCCGCGGTTACGCCTGCCCCGCGCACATCGCTGCCGATGAGCAGGCCCGAGGCGTGCGCAGCGCTGTCTTCCACCGCGCGCAGGCCCAGCAGGGCCGCTGCCCGCACGCCGAACAGCGCCGTCAGCAAGGCTGGGTCGGCGCTGGCTGCTACCCCGGCGCGGAACGCCGGG
>NZ_APCQ01000418.1:0-4132 GCF_000410615.1 Novosphingobium sp. B-7
CGCTGATCACCCTGGCGGTTCCGGTGCTGCTGGTGTTGCTTGCGGTTCTGGCGGTGCCGGCCGATGGCCCCACCTGCCTTGGCATCGGCCTGCGCATCTGGGCGCTGTTTGCCTGTGCGCCGGCGACCAGTGCCTGGCTGTGGTGGCGCCAGCGCGCGGTGCCGGCATGATTGCCGCTTTCGTGGCGGTCATGGCGCTGTCGCTGCTGATCGCGCTGTGGGCGCGGCGCGGGGCAGGGCAGGGGCCGCGCGCCTTTTTCGTGGCGGGGGGGCAACTGGGGGCGATCCTGTTCTTTTTCCTGAGCGTGGGGGAAACCTATTCGATCGCCACGATGCTGGGCTTTCCCGGCGGGGTCTATGCCGGTGGCGAAGGCTTCGTGGTGTGGTTCTTTGGCTATATCCTGCTGGCAGCGCCGGTGCTGGCGGTGCTGGGGCCGTGGATCTGGCGTGCGGGCAACCTCTATGGCGCGGTGACGATTCCCGATTTCTTCGCCGCCCATTTCAACAGCCGCCTGCTGGAACGCGTGATCGCGCTTGGCGCAATTGCCCTGCTGGTGCCGATCGGAACGATGCAGTTCGCCGGCATCCGCCTGGTTCTGGGCGCGCTGGCGCCGGGCCTGCCGATGCCACTGCTGCTGGCTGGCGCGGGGCTGGTGGTGATGGCCTATGTGGCGCTGGCAGGGCTGCGCGCGGCGGCATTCGTTGCCGTGCTCAAGGATGCGCTGATGCTGGGCGCGATCCTGCTGGTGGGGGCATTGGCCCTGCTGCACTGGCCGGGCGCAGCCGCGCCAGTGGCAACCGCCACAGTGGCCGCGCAAGTGCCGGTCACCCTGCCCTTTGCGCTCAGCACCATCGCGGTGCAGGCGCTGGGCTTTGCCATGATTCCGCAGAACTGGGCGTTTCTGTTTGCCGCGCGCGGGCCGCAGGCGATCGTCCGCGCCCAGGCCGCCGCGCCGCTCTACATGGTGATGTTCCCCCTGCTGATGGCCGTGGCGGTGTTTGCCCGGCGCATGGACCTGCCAGTGGCCAAGCCCGATTTCGTGTTCCTGGCCACGGCGCAGCATCTGCTGCCCGGCTGGGCGCTGGGCGTGGTCATGGCCGCCGTGGTCCTGGCGGGCATGGTGATCCTGTCCAGCGTATGTCTGGCGATTGCCCCGCTGATCACCCGCAACGTGTTGCCCGGCCTGGACGGCCGCGCGCAGCAGTGCTGGGCGCAAGGGGTGACGGCATTGTTCATCGCGCTGTCGGCCGCCGGCGCCATGGCCCAGGTGCCGCTGCTCGCCATGCTCAACACCGTGTTCTACTTCGGCATCGTGCAGACCCTGCCGGGCTTTCTCGCGGCGCTGTGGACCGGGCGGGTAAGGGCGGGGGGCGTGCTGGCCGGCATGGGCGTGGCCGCGCTCGCGATCGTCGGGATGCGACTGACTGGGGTTTCAGCGGGCGGGATCAACCCGGGGCTCATTGGCCTGATCCTCAACAGCGTGGTGCTGGCGCTGCTGACCCTGATGTTTCCCCGCCGCGACGGGCATAGCGTGATGGCCATGCTCCGATAGAAGCGCATGGGCTTCGACAAGCTCGGGTCGAACGGAAACTTTTCGCAAGGCCGTTCGCCCTGAGCCTGTCGAAGGGCAACAAGCCTGACGTTTCTGCTTAGGAAGCCGGCGGGTTGAGCCGGTAATCGGCCACCGGCACGCCGCCGATCACGTGCTCCTGGATGATCCGCTCCAGCACCGGCGGAGTGCAGGAATGATACCACACGCCATCGGGATAGACGACGGCGACTGGCCCTGCCGCGCACACGCGCAGGCAGCCGACCTTGCTGCGCAGCACGCCCTGCTTGCCGCCCAGCTTCAATTCGCCCAGCCGCTTTTTCAGGAAAGACCAGGCCGCATCGCTTTCCTTGGCAGAGCAGCACTTGTCCTTGTCGGAATCGGCGCAGAGGAAAATGTGGCGCTGCGGGGCAAAGCCGCCGAGCTTGGCCAGCGTGCCTTCCGCCTCGGCAATTTCCTTGTCGGCCGATTTGCCCATCAGCCGCGCTTGCCAGCGATGCGGGCGATTTCGGCGGCCACCATCTTTTCCACCATGACCGGCAGGTTGCGTTCCAGCCACTGCGCCAGCATCGGGCGCAGCATGTCGCGCACCATGCCTTCCAGCGAGGTTTCGCCCGAACGCACGATCTGCGGCTGGGCGCCGGGCTGGGCCAGCATGGCCAGCGCCGCCAGCGAATCACGCATCGACGCCGCTGCTTCGCGGGGGACCAGGGCTTCGTCCTCGTCCTCGTCAGCCTCGGCACCCGTCGTGGCGCCGGTATCGGCCGCTGCCTTGCCATATTCGCCCATGATCTGCGCGGCCACGTCGGTCAGGTCGAGCACGTCGG
Organism: Novosphingobium sp. B-7; assembly: GCF_000410615.1. Classification (NCBI taxonomy): domain Bacteria; kingdom Pseudomonadati; phylum Pseudomonadota; class Alphaproteobacteria; order Sphingomonadales; family Sphingomonadaceae; genus Novosphingobium; species Novosphingobium sp. B-7. The sequence goes on from NZ_APCQ01000418.1 coordinate 2,377, forward strand.
CCGGACTGGCGGCGCGGGTCATGCTGATTGCCGGGTTGCTGGCGGTGGTGCGCGGGGCAGCGGTACCCTCGCGCCCGGCCTGGGCCTGAAGCGCGGGGGCAATCGCGGCGGCAGCGGCCGCGGCAGACATCGGCGCACGCGGGGCCGGGGTGGCCGCCGCTTCGCCGCGTACATCGCGCGCGATCACCTTCTTGATCGATTCGAGAATTTCCTCGACCGAAGGTTCACCGGCCTGGCGCATTGTTGTCCCCCACGTTCCTGTTGCCCACGCTGTACAGATATTCGTGCCCGATCACCGGCGGCTGGCGTCGGCGGTCAGGGCAGTGGCTGATCGGGGATTGTCGCATCCTGGGCCGGGGTGTCAACCGTGGCGGTGGCACGGGCCACCGGCGCGGGATCGCTGTCCCAATCCCAGATGCGGTGGTGCACCCGCTCATAGTTGGCCACGGGATCATACAGCGTCCCGCCATCGAGCCCGAGATCGCGCGCCTGTGCCTTGCCCATCGCCGAAAGCAGGGCAAAGCCGGCGACATATTCGTTGCGCTTGGCGGTGACCAATTGCACCTGGGCGTTGAGCAGTTCCTGCTCGGCATCGAGGATGTTGAGGATGGTGCGGTTGCCCACGGTGTTTTCCGCGCGCACGCCCTCGAGGCTGAGCGCCGCCGCATCCACCGCCGTCTGGTTGAGGCCGATCACTTCCTTGGCTGCCAGCCAGGCCGACCAGGCCGAACGCACCGTGGCGATCACCGCACGCTCGGTGCCGATTTCCTGTTCCATCGTCGCGCCCTGGGTGGCCTGCGCCTGGCGCACGCGGGCCGCTGGCGCGCCGCCCTGGAACAACGGGATCGATGCGGTCAGCCCCGCTACCATGTTGCGCGAGGCATTGGGCACGCCGGGCTGATAGCTGCTGAGATAGTTGGTGTTATTGGTCGATGCGTTGGCCGCAATGGTGGGCAGGCGGCTGGCGCCGGCCACCTTCACGTCAAACCCGGCGGCCTTGCTCGCTTCGCGCGCGGCCAGCAGGTCGGGGTTGTTGTCCAGCGCATAGTCGACCGCATCCTCGACGCCACCTGGCATGCCGGCCAGCGCCGGCGGCGCTTCCAGCGTGCCCGGTGCATGGCCGATGATCCGCACATAGGTTTCGCGGCTGGCCACCAGATTGGCTTCGGCCGAACGCAGGCTGGCGCGGGCCAGGGCCAGGCGCGAGCGCGACTGCGCCACGTCGGTACGGGTCACGTCGCCGATCTCGAAGCGGTCGCTGGTCGCCTGAAGGTTGACCTCAAGAACCTGCACGTTGTTCTTTTGCAGGCCGACGATCGCGGCATCGCGGATCACGTCCATATAGGCCGTGACAGTGCTGGTGAACACGCTCGATTCGGTGCCGCGCAGCGAAGCGCGCCCAGCCTCGACTCGCGTTTTGGCGGCGCGAATGCCGTTCTTCACCGCGCCCCCATTGTACAGCGGCACCCCGGCGTTCGCGCCCAGGTTGACCACCCGATCGGGATAGCTGGTGGAGAAATACGAGCCGCCCTTGTCGACATACTCGTTGTAGCTGGCGCTGCCCGAAAGCGAGGGCAGGGCTGCTGCCCGCGCGATCGGCACGTTCTCGTCGGTCGCGCGCAGCGAATCGCGCGCGGCCTGCAGATCGGGGTTGGTCTGGTAGGCGGCGGTCAGCGCGCTGCGCAGGTCATCCGCCTGGGCCGGGGCGCTGCTCGTGGCGATCGCGGCGACCAGCAAGGGGCCTGCCGCCACCGCC
>NZ_APCQ01000410.1:0-3510 GCF_000410615.1 Novosphingobium sp. B-7
CCGCGCGGCCCGGCGCGGTGTCGCGGTGCGCGTCCTGGCCGATGCGCTGGGATCGCGGCGTTTCCTGCGCTCGGCACACTGGGCCGCGATGCGCACAGCCGGCGTCGATGCGCGCGAGGCGCTGCCGGTGGGCAACCTGGTGTGGACGATGATCCGTGGCCGGGTGGACCTGCGCAACCATCGCAAGGCGATGATCGTCGACAACGCCATCGCCTGGTGCGGCAGCCAGAACGCCGCCGATCCCGAATTCCGCATCAAGCCGCGCTTTGCCCCATGGGTTGACGTGATGACCCGCTGGAACGGCCCGATCGCCCGCCACTGGCAATTCCTGTTCGCGGCCGACTGGATGGCCGAAGGCGGCGACGATCTGTCTGCGCTGCTCACCGCCCCGCTACCGTTGTGCGGCGAAGGGGTGGTGGCGCAGGGCATCGGCACCGGGCCGACCGTGGCCTATGGCGCGATGAACGCCTGCTTTGCCGCGCTGATCCACGCCGCCCGCCGCAGCCTGACGATCACCACGCCCTATTTCGTGCCGGGCGAACAAGTCTTGACCGCGCTGGTCAGCGCCGCCCGGCGCGGCGTTGCCGTCACGCTGATCGTGCCGCGCCGCAACGACAGCCGGTTCGTGGCCGCCGCCAGCCGCAGCTATTATCCCTCGCTGCTGGAAGCGGGCGTGGAAATCTTCGAATTCCTTCCCGGCCTGCTGCACGCCAAGACCATGGTGGCTGATGACAATGCCGGCATCATCGGTTCGGCCAATCTCGATCGCCGCAGCTTCGAGCTGAATTTCGAGAACAACATCCTGTTCGCCGATGCCACCCTGGCGCGCGGCCTTGCCGCGCGGCAGCAGCAATGGCTGGAACAGTGCCTGGCGATCACCCCGGCAATGGCGGCGCGCACCACCCTGATCAAGCGACTGTGGCGCAACACCCTGGCAATGATGAGCCCGCTGTTGTGAAACCCATGAAAAAGGGCCGGAAAGCGCGATGCTTTCCGGCCCTTTTCAAGCGGTGATCCGGTGGGATCAGCCGACGATTTCTTCGGGCTTGAAGAAGAAGGCGATTTCGATCGCGGCGTTTTCTTCCGAGTCCGAACCGTGGACGGTGTTGGCTTCGATCGATTCGGCCAGTTCCTTGCGGATCGTGCCAGCATCGGCGTTGGCCGGGTTGGTGGCGCCCATGATGTCGCGGTTGCGCTTCACGGCGTCTTCGCCTTCGAGCACCTGCACCACGACCGGGCCGCTGGTCATGAACGAGACCAGGTCACCGAAGAAGGGGCGTTCGCGGTGCACGCCATAGAAGCCTTCGGCCTGTTCCTTGGTCATCTGGATGCGCTTGGAAGCGACGACGCGCAGGCCGGCTTCTTCCAGCATCTTGGTGACCGCGCCGGTCAGATTGCGGCGGGTGGCGTCGGGCTTGATGATCGAGAAGGTGCGGGTAACCGCCATGATGCGTTCCTTAGCGAAAGAAGAATGCTGGTTTTGTTGGGCGCGCCCCTAGCGGGAAAGGGGCGCAACCGCAAGGCACGCCGGCAATCTTACGGGCCTTCACGCCATTTCCCGCCATCCTGGCGCCAATATTTGCGCTCCACGCCTTCGCGCTGGCCCAAAAGGCGCCAGGTGGCGCGCGCGTCGTCGATGCGATCGGGCGGGAACAGCAGGAACACGCGCGCCGCCTCGCTCTCGCGCCAGCCGCCATCGGCCAGCGCCAGGAACTGCGCGCCATTGGCCGGCGAGACCGTGGTGGACAGGAGAATGGGCTGGCGCGCATCGTGCGGTCCGCCGGCCTGGCCATTGGCCAGGAAGGTATCGGGCAGCCGCGTCCACAGCGCCTCGCCAATGCGATCAAGCTGGCCCTTGTCTTCGGACACCACCAGCAAGCGCTCGCCCGCGCCCAACGTGTTGCGCGCGATCAGCGGCAAGACCAGTTCGGCCGGATCGCGGGACAGCTGGTAGAAATCGACGCGCATGGGGTTCCTTCTTGGCTTGCGCTTGGCTTCGCACCACCCCCAACCCCCTCCTCTGAAGAGGAGGGGGCTAAGAGAAGCGCTGTTTTCCCCCTCCTCTTCAGAGGAGGGGATAGGGGCTGGTGAAGGCCTAAACCGCCCCAGCCCCACCCTTGCCGCGCCGGCAGCGGTCGGAACAATACTTCACATTGTCCCAGTCCCGCTCCCATTTCTTGCGCCAGGTGAACGGCAGGCCACATGCGGCGCAGGTCTTGCTTGGCAGGTCAGACTTGCGCCGCATCTTGGGCATGGCTCTTAGCCTTCCAGCACGTCGCGCACGTAGCGGTCGAGCAGGCGCACGCCAAAGCCGGTGGCGCCCTTGTCGTGGGTGGCGCCGGCCTTGTCGATCCACACCGTGCCGGCGATGTCGAGGTGGGCCCAGGCCACGCCCTTGTCGATGAAGCGGGCCAGGAACTGCGCCGCCGTGATCGAACCACCACCGCGCGGGCCAACATTCTTCATGTCGGCAATCGGGCTGTCGATCAGCTTGTCGTAGGCCGGGCCGATCGGCATGCGCCACAGCATGTCACCCACCGCCTTGCCGGCCGCGTCGAGCTGGCTGGCGAGGAGATCATCGTTGGCAAACATGCCGGCATGCTCGTGGCCCAGCGAAATGATGATGGCGCCGGTCAGCGTCGCCAGATCGACGATCGTGGCGGGCTGATATTCCTTTTGCACCCAGGTGAGCGCATCGCACAGCACCAGGCGGCCTTCGGCATCGGTGTTGATCACCTCGATGGTCTGGCCATTCATGCTCTTAACCACGTCACCGGGGCGCTGGGCATTGCCATCGGGCATGTTTTCCACCAAGCCGCACACGCCGATCACGTCGGCTGCGGCATTGCGCCGCGCCAGGGTGAGCATGGTGCCGGCAACGGTGGCCGCGCCGCCCATGTCCCACTTCATGTCTTCCATGCCGGCAGCCGGCTTGATGCTGATCCCGCCGGTGTCAAAGCACACGCCCTTGCCAACGAAGGCGGTAGGCTTGGTGCCAGCCTTGCCCTTCCAGCGCATGGCGAGCAGGCGCGGCGTCTTGACCGAGCCCTGCGCCACGCCGAGCAGCGCGCCCATGCCCAGGTCAGCCATCTGCTTTTCATCAAGCACGACGATTTCGACGCCGGTGCCGGCCAGGCGTTCCTGACAGCGGGCGACGAAGCTTTCGGGATAGATCACGTTGGCCGGCTCGGTCACCAGCTCGCGGGTGAATTCCACGCCTTCGGCCACGGCGCTTTCCACCGCCCACACGGCCTCGGTACCTTCGGGCGCGGAAATCGCCACGATGGTCTTGAGCGAGGGCTTCTGCTCGTCCTTGAGGCGGGTGCGATAGACCAGGTACTGCCAGGCGCGCAGCCGGGCGGCCAGCAGGACAGCAGCCGCTTCATTGGCGGAGAGGCCGCTGTCGGCAAAATCGATCGCCAGGGCTTCTTCGCCCGAGGTGAGATACTTGGCCACGAGCGCGCCGGCGGCACGCTCCAGCGCGGCGCGGCGATCGGCCGGCGCGGCGCC
>NZ_APCQ01000411.1:0-21035 GCF_000410615.1 Novosphingobium sp. B-7
CCCGCTTTGCGTCAGCGCGACAGGGTGCCCGGCGCCGGGCGCTGCCCATGCCGGGGAAGCAGCCAGCGCCAGCGCGGCCAGGCCATGCCGCAGCCGCATTACTGCGACAGACCCTGTTGCGCGGCCGGCACGTTCCACCCTTCCAGCGTCACCGCCGCCGCCGTGCCGGCGCTGGCCGGCCAACGCACCGTGATGGTGCGGCTTTCGCCCGGCATGACCGCAACATAGTTGTCGCTGTAATAGGCCGGCAGGATGCGCTTGCCAGCCGCATCCACCAGCGTGGCGCGGGTGTTGAGAGCCGGCGTGCTGCTGCTGTTGGTCAGCGTGATGGCCATTTCCCGTTCGCTGCCGCTGTCCTGCGGGGCGCCGGTCTTGATCGCGAGCGGCGCGGCGCCCATGGCATTGAGCGCGCGATAGGCATCCTCGTCCTTGCCGCGCCAATAGACCGTGTCGCTGACCGCCTTGCCGGCACGATCGGTGATCTTGAGGCTGACGAGCACCATCGGCGCCGACGCAAAGATCGTGTCGAGCGGCAGGGGTTTGAGCGTGGTATCGCGGTTGGCCAGCGCGTCGGCACGGTCGCGCCGCGTGAACAGCACCTTGCCGGCCAGGTCTGTCACCGTGCTGGTCACCGTCAGTCCCCTGGCATCGTCCTGCGTGGTGTTGACTAGCACCAGCGCATTGTCGGGCAGGTTGAGCTGCGCGTGCAGCGGCCGGGCGGCACGCTGCGCGCCGTAATAGGCGGCATGGGTGTCAAAGTCAGAGCTGTAGATTTGCCAGGCGTTCGATGGCCAGGACGGATGGGTCATCCAGAACAGGCGCCCGCTGTTCTTGGTCCAGAGATGGCCCAGGAAACCCTCGATCATGGCCTGGTGGGTTTCCAGGTTCATCATCTGCGCCTTGCGCTCGAAATCGGCAAAGCTGGTGGCCGTGCCGAACCGGCGGTTCAGGCTTTCCATGAACGTCTTGGTGTCGCCGTTCCCTGAAAAATGCCAGTCGTGATAGGCCAGCGTATCGCTCAGCGGCCAACGATCGGCCTCGGGCACATATTGCGCGATCGCGGCTGCCGTAGCCAGCGAGGGCGTGCCGGTTTCAACCGAAAAGCCGGTGGCCAGATCGGTGAAATAGCCCTGCGGCTGGCGATAGTTGTACGGGCCCGATCCCTGCAGGTTCACGGTGTTGGAGCTGCCGGTGTACCAGCGGGTGCCGTCCAGCTTGAACAGCAGATCGTCCAGCCCTTCGTTCAGCGTGGGATAGGGCACCCCTTCGTTGCGGCCGAACCAGATGATGATCGAGGGGTGGTTGCGATAGCGCTTCACCACGTCTTCGGCATTGGCCAGGAACAGCTGCGGGTCTTGCGGCTCCACCTGGAAATTCTGGGTCGATTGCCAGAAATCGTTGAGCACCATCATGCCGTACTCATCGGCCAGGTCATAGAATTCCGGTTCGGTACTGGTGCCCATCCAGTTGCGGATGATGTTGAGATGGGCTTCCTTGTGCAGGCGGAAGGCCGGCTCCAGCCGTTCGCGCGAAACGCGCTTCATCGCATCGTCCATGCCCCAGCTGCCGCCGCGCGCGGCGATCTTCACGCCGTTGACGCGGATCGTCAGATGCGGTTCGGGCAGCGTGTCGGCCGCGCCCAGCGCTTGCACACCGGACGAGGTTTCGCCGGCCGGCGTGAGCGATTCCACCCAGCCGCGCGGGGTTTCCTTGATCGCCTCGTGGCGCACGTCGATCAGCTTGGTGCCGGCAAGGCGCCCATCGGTGGGTTGCACGTTGACCCGGCGCAGCGCGCCGGCATGATCCATCAGCGAAAGGTCATAGGAAACCTCGCGAATGCCAAAGCGCGTCTCGGCACGGTCAGACACCGCGCCATCGACCGTGGCGGTGATATGCAGCGGGTGCAAGGCCTGCTCGCCATAGCCGTTGGGCCACCACAGGCGCGGGTTCTTGATGCGCAGTTGCGGGAAATCGGCGGGGGTAAAGCGCACTTCGCCTTCACCGGGGGCAAGCGTGACGCTGCGTTCGACGCTGACATCGTCAAACGCGGCGCGCACCGTCACCGTGCGCGGTGTCGTGCCATCGTTGCGCAGGGGCACGGTAATCAGCACGTCAGCGCTGTCGGTGCGGGGCAGGGGCAGGTCGGTCACCACCTGGCTGTCGAGCAGGCGCACGTCGCCACGGGCGCGCAACTGCACGTCCTGCCACAGCCCGGTGTCACGATCGCGAATGCCCGGGATCCAGTCCCACCCTTCGGTGGCCACGAACGTGGGGCCATCGATGGCGAGTTGGCCGCCGTTTTCGCCCACCCCGGCCGCGATCGACTGCTCGTGCGGAATGCCCGGATGCGGCGGCGGCGAAACCCGCACGGCGATCACGTTTTCGCCGGCCACCGGCACCAGCGTGAATTCGCCGCGGGCAAAGGCGCCCTTGGTCTGCCCCAGCTTCTGCCCGTTGACCCAGATTTCGGCGGCATAGTTGATGCCGTTGAAACGCAGCGCCAGGCGCTTGCCCGCCGCATCCGCCGGCACGGTGAAGCTGGTGCGATACCACCAATCCTGCCGCGCCAGGCTTTCGGGAATGCGCAGGTTGTTGAGGCCGTAATAGGGATCGGGATAGACCCCGCGATCCACCAGCGTGGTCAGCACCGTGCCTGGCACGGTCGCCGTGCGCCATTGGCCCTTGGGCGTGCCGGGGCGCGAAAGCGTGGCCCCATCGGCACCCGGCACATCGGGCGCGCCAGCCAGTTGCCAGCCGTTGATCCGCCACACGCCATCGGCCAGCGGCTGAACCACGGCGGCAGCCGGCACGGGCTTGGCCACCGGTGCGGAGAAGCCGCCTTTGGCCTGGGGCAGTGTCCAGGGGTCCTGCTGCCGCCAATAGCCGGTATTGGCGGTCTTCTGGAATTCCCAACCAACCCCCACGTGCCACATCTGCACCAGATCGAAATCGGGCCGGGTGGCAACCAGCGCCTGCACGGCGGGCAGCGGCAGCGCACCATCCTCGATCCGGGCATCGACCAGGTCGCCGCCAAAGTGCGGCGCGCCGGGCATGGCAGGGGCGACTGCCAGGCGGGGCGCCAAGGCACCGGCATCGGCCAAGGCGCCGCGCGCCATTTCCTGCCCATCGACATAGAGCGTGGCGCGTTCACCATCCCAGCTGGCGGCCACATGGCTGAACCGCCCGGCGACAATCGCACGGGGCGCCACGATCATCGCCGATCCGATCCGCAGCGCCGGCTTGCCATCGATCAGGGCCAGGCAGCGGCAGGCCGTTGCCGGATCGCCCAGCGACAGCAGCACCACAGTGCCGCTTTGTATGGCCTGCGGGCGCACCCAGGCGGCCAGGGCCGTGGGGGCATGCGGGGCCAGCACCGCAGCCGTAGTCGGCACCTCGCGGGTGATGCCGATGCCGCCTTGCATCAGGGCAGCATTCCACGGGCCGCCGTTGGTCACAGGCGCAGCACCCGCGACCGGGGCCAGCATTCCACCCAGAATCGTGGCAGCAAGCAGGCTTGTGGCAAAACGCATCGAAAATCCCTCTCCTGGTCGGCGCGTCACCCGCTTGGCCGGGTGTTGGCACCAGTGTATGAGATGGCCCGTCGTCGCGGTCGCCAGCCCATCATCGTCGGTTCCTTTCTGACGCAAACCGAATTAATAAGTCAAATTGAATTAATGATTGGGAGAGCGCGATGCATGCGAATTTCGAGGGCGGTAGCGGCCCGGGGGAAGGGGCTCTGCAGCCTATGCCGAAGGCGGCCGTAAGGGCAGCCGTCGCGGCCAGCCTGGCCGGCCTGCTGTTCGGGTTCGACACGGCGGTGATTTCCGGCGTGACCGAGGCGTTGCGCCAGCATTTCGCACTTTCCGCCACGGGGCTGGGCATTGCCGTTTCCGCCGCGCTGTGGGGCACCTTGGTGGGGGCCAGCGTGGCCGGCGGGCTGGGCGATCGCCTGGGCAGCCGCCGGGTGTTGACCTGGATCGGTGTCGCTTATCTCGTTTCGGCGATCGGTTCTGCCCTGGCGGGCGGGATGGCGCTGTTCGTGGCCTTTCGCTTTCTGGGCGGCCTTGCCATCGGCGGCTCGTCGGTGCTGGCGCCGGTCTATATCTCCGAAGTCAGCGCCGCGGCCCGGCGTGGCCGGCTGGTGGCGATGTTCCAGTTCAACATCGTTGCCGGCATCCTGCTGGCCTATTGCAGCAACTGGCTGCTGGCGCTGGCGCTTCCGGCTGACATCGCCTGGCGGGCCAAGCTTGGCATTGCGGCCCTGCCGGCGCTGTTCTTTGCGGTGATGCTGCCCGGCATTCCCGAAAGTCCGCGCTGGCTGGCGAGCAAGGGGCGTGGGGCGCAGGCACGGGTGGCGGCAGACCGGCTTGGCCTCGATGCCATGGCGCTGGCCAGCACCGATCAATCCGATGCACGCCTCGATTGGCGGCGCCATCGCCGGCCGATCCTGCTGGCGATCGCGATTGCCGCGTTCAACCAGCTTTCCGGCATCAATGCCATTCTCTATTACCTCAACGACATTTTCGCTGCGGCCGGCTTCACCGGTGTATCCGCCGATCTTCAGGCGGTCGCTATCGGATTGACCAACCTCGTTGCCACCATGGTGGCAATGACGGTGATCGATCGCGTGGGCCGTCGCCCGCTGCTGCTCACCGGCGCGATCGGCACCACGCTGGCGCTGGCGGGCGTGGCGGCGATCTATGCCACGGGCAGCGGCGCGCAGTTCCTGTTGCCTTTGCTCGTGCTGTTCATCGCTGCCTTTGCGTTTTCCCAAGGGGCGGTGATCTGGGTCTATCTGTCGGAAATTTTTCCCACGCCGGTGCGCGCACGCGGCCAGGCGCTGGGCAGCACCACGCATTGGGTGCTCAACGCCGCGATCAGCTTTGCCTTCCCGGTGGTCGCGCAGTTCACCCAGAGCCTGCCTTTCGTGGTCTTTGCCCTGGCCATGGCGGTGCAGGCGGTGGTGGTCTGGCGCTTCTTCCCCGAAACGCGCGGCGTCGATCTCGAGGAACTGGCCGCGCGGCTTTCGCACTGACCATGCATGGGCGCGGGCCGGGGATCGTCCCGGCCCGCGTCATGCGTCAAGAGGGCTTGGCGCGGCGATCAATGCGTGGCGCAGGGCAGCCGCACTTGCGCATCCATCCCCAGCTTCACCCGGGCCAGGCTGATCGTCATCGCCCCGCCGGTTGACAGGATCAGCGGCGCGTCGACCGCATCCATCCGCGCCCCTGCCGTGCGCAGGCACTGCAGCGGAATGCCCAGCGTCGTCCAGGTGCCGCGCGGCAGCATGTCGAGCTTGCCCAGCGACAGGCTGGTGGCCTTTCCGGCGCTGTCCATCGCCAGGGTGACCGGCGCGGTGGGCGCCGCATCCACGCGGATCGTGGTCACCAGCATCATCTCGCCGTTGGTCTCGCGCGAGAGGTCTGCCGGGGCGTGGGTGGTGAGCGCCAGCGCCGCGGTGCCCTTGCTGCCGGAAAAGGCAAAGGTCCGCGCCCCTTCCTGCACCTGGTAATCGCTGGCGGTGATCGCCACGCCGCTATCGGCCACGGTGGCGGGCACGCTGGTGATCCGCGTCCCCCCGCCGGTGCCGGCGTTCTGGATTTCCAGCGACCAGCCTGGCGTGGGCACGCCTTTCTGGAAATACTCGGTGGTGCTGCCGGCGCTGTCGTCAACGCCCGATTGCTCGGGCAAGGGCACCCACCGGGGCGCCTTGGCCTTGAGCGACAGCCCATGGCCCAGCGGATAAAGCGTTGCCCCGCCCGGCACTGCGGTCATCGGCCAGCGGAACGGCAAGCGCCCGGTGAAATCGTGGGCCACGCTGCCATCGCTGCCGCGCAGCAGCACATCGGCCACGCCTTCGCCTTCCGATCCCGGCAACCACGCCACGACAAAGGCATCTGCCAGGTTGAGGAACGGGTTGGCATAGAGCGGCCGCCCGGTCAGCATCAACGCCACCACCGGCACGCCGGCGGCCTTGAGCTTGCGCATGGTTTCCAAGGGCGCGCGCAGATCGGGCTTGAGCTGCAGGCTGCGCAGATCGCCCTGGAATTCGGCATAGGGCGTTTCGCCAAAGACCACGATCGCCGCGTCGGGCTTTTGCCCGGCAAAGCTGCCATCGGGCGAAAGCGTGGCCTGCCCGCCTGCCGCGCGCACTGCTGTATCGATGCCCTGCCACAGCGTGGTGGCGCCGGGGAACAGCTTGGGATCAAGCCCGGTGCCTTGCCACGAAAGCGTCCACCCGCCCGATTGCCGGGCAATGTCGTTGGCGCCATCACCGGCGACCAGAATGCGCGCCTTGGGCGACAGCGGCAAAAGGCCGCCTTCGTTCTTGAGCAGCACCAGCGATTCCTGCACCGCCTGGCGGGCAACCGCGCGGTGGGGGGCGCTGCCCAGCAGATCGAACTGCCCGGCATAGGGGCGGGAAGACGGGCGCCCCGCGCTGAACAGGCCAGCGCGCATCTTGACGCGCAGCACCGCGCCCACGGCCTCGTCCAGTCGCGCCATCGGCACCGTGCCATCCTGCACTTGCGCGATAAGGCTGTGATAGAGCGCCTTCCAGCTATCGGGCGCCATGAGCATGTCTATCCCGGCGTTCACTGCCTGCGGGCACGAGGCGTTGCTGCACCCGGCCACCTGGCCATGCGCGTTCCAGTCGCTCACCACCAGGCCGGCAAAGCCCATGCGCTTCTTGAGCACGTCGGTCAGCAGGCTCTTGTTGCCGGTCATCTTCACACCGTGCCAACTGGAAAAGCTGGCCATGATCGACAGCACCCCGGCGTCGATCGCGCTGACATAGGGCTGGGCATGCACCTTGATCAGTGTTGCCTCGTCGACAACGGCATCGCCCTGGTCGCGCCCTTCGAACGTGCCACCATCGGCCAGGAAATGCTTGGCCGTGGCGATCACGTGCGGCCCGGCCAGCAGCGGGCCGGAATTGGGCTTGCCCTGCAGCCCTTCGATGAACGGCCGGGCATAGCTGGCCACCAACGCCGGATCTTCGGAATAGCCTTCAAAGGCGCGGCCCCAGCGGGTGTCCTGCGGCACGGTGATGGTCGGGGCAAAGGTCCAGTCGATGCCAGTCACGCGCACTTCGGTGGCGGTCACCGCCGCGATGCGTTGCAGCAGCGCGGGATCGTGCGTGGCGCCCAGTGCGGAATTGTGGGGAAACAGCGTGGCGCCCACGATGTTGCTGTGCCCGTGCACGGCATCGGTGCCCCACATCACCGGAATGGCCACGCCGCCATCGCGCTTGTCGACAGAGGCATCATAGAACGCGTCCGCCAGCTTGATCCATTCGGGCGCCGGGGCATAGTCATTGCCGCCCGGCCCGGCATTGCCGCCATTGAGCACCGATCCCAGGTGATAGCGGTGCACGTCGTCGGGCGTGACGGTGGAAAGATCGGCTTGAAGGATCTGGCCAACCTTTTCCTCCAGCGTCATCCGCTTGATCAGCGCATCGATGCGGGCTTCCATCGCGGCATCCTGGCGCCAGGGCCAGCGGGCCTGGGGCCACAGCGCGGGGTGGGCCACGGCGCTGGCAGCGGCCGCTGGAAGGGCAGCCTCGCTCGGCGCAGTCTGCGCGCAGGCCGCGCCACCCCACGACAGGCCCAGGCCAAAGGCCAGTGCAGCCGCTGTCGACAGGTAAGTTGATAGGCGAAAACGATTTACAGGCATTCCGGGCATCCTTAATTAAAACAAGTTTAAATATTTTTTGGTTTTCACGAGGGGCTGTGCCAAAGTCGGGCATAACCGACAGGCTGATGCATGAAATTTGCGCGCAAATGCCCCGCTTTTCGCATTTGTTTCGCAGGCCGTGCGTGGCAATAGAAACACATGGGATCGAGGCACGATGAACAGGTTGAAACCGCCCCGGACGGCAACCCCACAGGGGCGGGCGGCATAATGGCCAGCGATCAGATCCGCCTGTCGGGCACGAACCTTGAGCGTGCGGCCGATCACAACCAGCGCGTCACGCTGCATGCCATCCGCGTCAACGGCCCGCTTACCCGCATCGATCTGGCCCGCATCACCGGGCTCACCCCGCCGGCGATCGCCAACATTACCAAGCGTCTGATGGCAGATGGCCTGATCGAGGATGCCGGCCAGCGGCGCGGCGGACGCGGCCAGCCCGCCACGCGCCTGGTGATCAACCGGTCGGCCTGCTATGCCATTGGCGTCAACATCGATCGCGATCACATCACGCTGGTCGTGGTGGATTTTGCCGGCGCGGTGGTTGCCGGCATTACCCAGGACATTGCCTTCCCGATGCCGGCAGATGTCCAGGCGCTCTATCGCGGGTCGATCCGCCGCCTGCTGGACGAGGCCGGGGTCGAGCCGGCACGGCTGGTTGGGCTGGGGGTGGCAAAGCCCGACGATTTCGGTCTGGTCGATCTGCCGGGCCGGCCTGCCGATTTCGCCTGCTGGGAAACTGCCGACATTGCCGACCTGTTCCGTGGCCCGTTCGAACTGCCGATCTTCGTTGAAAATGATGCTGCCGCAGCCGCGATGGGTGAACAGCAACTGGGCCACGGCCAGACGTGCTCCAGCTTTTTCTACATCCTGATTTCGTCCGGACTGGGCGGTGGCCTGGTTGTGGATGGCGCCTATTTTCGCGGTGCCAATGGCCGCAGCGGCGAAATCGGCTTCATGCTGGCGCGGCGGGAAGGACAGGCCCCGCACCCGGTGCAGGATCTCGTCTCGCTTTCGGGCGTGCGCCGTGCCCTTGGTGCGGTCGGCCTGACCGAGGCTGATCTGCGCGGCAACCCGGATGATCCTCGTCTCGCCAGTGCCATGGCTGCCTGGGTGGAAGGCGCCGCCGAAGAGTTGTGCGATCCCCTCATCGCGGTGAACTGCCTGATCAACCCGGCGGCGATTTTCGTCGGCGGCCGGTTGCCGGGGCGCTGGGTCGATGCGCTGGCCGATCGGCTGAATCAGCTGTTGCAGCGGCGTGGCGCGCATGTTCCGGCGCTTTCGCTGGTCCAGCGCGCCTGGCTGGCCGAAGATGCACCGGCGGTGGGTGCGGCGATCCTGCCCTTCAGCCATTTCCTGTTGCCCGCCGCGCGCGTGCTGTGGACGGCAGACGCGCAAGGGTAACCCCAAGGCGCCAAGACTCGCCGCGCACAGTGCATCCATCGCAGGCATCATCCTTGTCGTGCAGAGGGGGCGCGGGTTCAGGCGGCCAACGGGCCGGACGGTGTGCCGCCGGTGATATGCGCAATGAATTCGCGGTGGGGCCGCGCCTCGGCTACGGCGGCGGCCACGGTTTCGCGCATACGGCGTAGCGCCACGCTGATTTCCGCGTCGGTAAAGTGATCGGCCATGGGATCGTGTGCTGGGGGCAGCCAATCGAACCCGGCGTACATCGATAGCCAGCTGGGATCGAGGAAGCTTTCCCATTCATACCGCACCAGCCGCCCCCGCGCGCGGAACAGGCGCAGCTTGTGGGCCAGCATCTCGGGCACGTCGGCCTGGCGCAGGCGGTCCCAGAATGGCTCGCCCACGCGCCGGTTTCCCAGGTAATGCAGGATCAGGAAATCGCGGATGCGGGCATATTCCAGTGTGGTGGCGCGGTTGAATTCGTCGGCCAGCGCCTGATCGAACGTGGCATCGGGAAAGAATTCCGCCAGGCGTTCGATCGCCGTCTGGATCAGGGTGATGCTGGTCGATTCCAACGGCTCCAGGAACCCCGCCGCCAAGCCCATGCCCACGCAGTTGCCCGCCCAGAACCGTTGGCGATGCCCAGCGCCAAAGCGGATAAGGTTGGGCTCGGCCAGGGCTTCACCTTCCAGGCGCGACAGCAGCTTGGCCGTCGCCTCGTCATCCGATAGCATCGCGCTCGAATAGACATAGCCATTGCCCACGCGATGCTGCAGCGGGATGCGCCATTGCCAGCCGGCCTCTTGCGCGGTGCTGACGGTATAGGGCCAATCGCGCGTGGCATCGGCGGCGCAGGGAATGGCCACCGCGCGGTCGCACGGCAACAGATCGGTCCAGTCGGTCCACCCCACGCCCAGCGCTTTGCCCAGCAGCAGTGAACGAAAGCCCGTGCAGTCGATGAACAGGTCGCCGGCAACGCTGCCGTGATCCTTTGTTACCAGATGCGCGATATGGCCGGTCTGCGCATCCAACGCCACGTCGTTGATCACGTCATCGATGTGGCGCACGCCCTGCGCCAGCGCGCGATCGCGCAACGTCGCGGCAAAGCGGCTGGCGTCGAAGTGTACCGCCCAGTCGAACACCGCCAGGTCATTCACCGGCTTGTCAGGCGGCAGCATGAACGCGCCGCGCTGCGCCAGCGCGCTGCACAGGCTGTAGGCCGCAAGGTCGGTCGGCTCGCCGGCATGTTGCAGCTTGAGCCAGTATTGGTGAAACGGCACCCCGCGTGAGGGCACGCCATAGAGCCCGAACGGATGGAAGAAGCGACTGCCGGGTTGGGCCCAGTCGCGAAACTCGATGCCCAGTTTCACCGTGCCGCCGGTGGCGCGCAGCACGTCGATATCCTCAACCCCGATCGCGCGGAAATAGTCGCGGATGCCCGGCACCGTGGCTTCGCCCACGCCCACCGTGCCGATCGCGCTGGATTCCACCACGGTGATGGTCACGCCTTGCCGTGCCAGCCGGCCCGAAAAATAGCAGGCAGCCATCCAGCCCGCCGTGCCGCCGCCGGCGATCACGATCTGGCGGATGGGCTTGGCGTGCTGGGCGGCTGGCATGTCGGTCATGGCAACACTCGTGTGGTTGAAACGAAAAGACCCGCCGCCCAGGGGAGAAGTTGGACGGCGGGTCAGTCAGGAGGCTCGTGAAAAGATCCTCTTTGGTTCGATAGACTTAGAACTTGGTACGGGCGCCGATCAGGAAGCGGCGTTCGTAGATGTTGTTGAAGGCCTTCTGGTCGGGGAACGCGAGGTAATAGCGCTCGTGTTCACCGGTCAGGTTGGAGCCCTGGGCATAGATCGTCAGACGCTTGTTGATATCATACGAAACCGACGCGTCGACATAGTTGGTCGGGGCCTGCATCAGCGTGAGGCCGTCGATGCCGGCAAAGTTCGTCTGCTCCACGCGGGCCGAGCGATAGTTCCACGCCACGCGGGCCTGGAGACCATACTTTTCGAACCACAGCGCCGCGTTGATCTGGTGCTTGGAGTTATCCTGGAACGGCAGCTTGGCCCCGTTCAGGTTGGTGCCCCCGGCGTTGGAATCAGACAGCGTGTAGTTGAGATCGACGCCAAAGCCGCTGAGCACGCCCGGCAGGAAATCGAACCCAAGCTTGGCCCCGGCTTCGATGCCCTGCAGATAGCCGCCGCGACCCTGCACCTGCGAGTTGATGAACACGGTGCTGCGCACCACGCCGTCAAGATCGGGCAGGTCCGTCCGCTTGACCGAGTCCGTCTTCACAAAGCTGGCGATATCAATGCGATAAAGGCCAAAGTTGATCAGGCTGGTACGGTTCAGGTAATATTCGAACGACACTTCATAGTTGGTCGACCGCCAGGGATCGAGCATCGGGTTGCCGTTGGAATTGCCGCCCGACACGCGGAAGATCGGCGGGTTGAACGTGGTATCGATCGCATAGTTGAGATCGAGGCCACCGCCCCACTGTGCAAGATCAAGCAGCGTCATGTTCTTGGAGAACGCAGCGCGCACGCGGAACTTTTCGGTCACGTCGAGCGAGGCGTTGAGCGCCGGCAGCCAGTCGGTGAACGAACGGTGGGTATAGATATCGCCCACGTCGGCAGCCGGAAGACCATAGGGCTGGCCCGGACCCGAGATGTTCTGGCGCACGTTGAAGGTGGTGTTGATCACGCGCAGGCCGGCGTTGGCACGCAGCGCCATGCCACCGATTTCGGTGTTCCAGTTGAGCTGGCCATAGGCCGACTTCTGGTGGAGCTTGATCGAATAGGACCGGCCCGGAATGACGAATTCCTTGTTGCCGGGATAGAAGCTGTTCTGGAACGAGGCGGCATCGTCCATCGCGTGCGGATCGAGCACGTAGAACGCGCCGACGCCCCCGGCCGGCACGGTGTACTGCTTGAGGTACTTGGAGATCGTCGCGTCGTTGCCCAGGCGCGTCAGGCCCGCGGTATAGAAACCGTTGGCATCGCCCGCCGAACAGCTGCTGCTGTTCATCTGAACGTCGAACGCCTTCCACTTGACGTAGCAACCGTTGGGATCGGATGCGCCCTGACCGGCATAGAACGGCGCGGCACGATCGAAGTAATAGGCTTCTGCACCACGCTCGCCATAGCGCGCACCGAAATCGAACGACACATCGGGCGAAAATTCATAGCTGGCGTCAAAGCGCGCCACCTTGAGATCCGAATTCGACCGGTAGTTGTTTTCCGAAGACGTGGTCTTGAAGCCGTAGGCAGCCGGATTCCCCAGGTTGCTGGCCAGCGCGTTCGGCAGGGTGAAATTGGGCATTTCGCCGCGATAGTCGATCGAGGCCGGCAGGGTGTTGTAGGTGTAGCCCAGCGGGTTGAACGTGCGATCGCCGCCCAGCGCGGCCGGATAGTGGCCCACGCCATTGAACCACTGCTTGCCGTTCGACAGGCTCAGCTGGAAATAGCTGTCGTCGAAGTTCTTGTGCGCCTTGCCATAAAGCCCGCGCAGCGTCGCCTTGAACGGCCCGCTGTTATAGCGCAGTTCAAGGTTGAGGTTGATCGAGTCAGACTTGGTTCGGCCGGTTTCGGAATAGCTGTCAAAGTTCTGCAGCGTGTAGTTGTACTGGTCGACGACGTTGAAGTTGTAGCCGTTGATCTTGACACCGGTATCGCGCGAGTGGCCCGGCACGAAATCGGCCGCCTGCCAGTTCACCGCCTGGAACTGGAAACCAGCGGTGCGATCATACTGCGTCTGCTTGGTGTAGAACCCGTCGGCAACCAGGTCGAGCTTGTCGTTAAGGTGCGCCTGGAACGAGCCGTTGAGGCCGAAGCGCTCACGCGTGGTGATGCGGTTCCAGCCGGTGTGGGCCTGGGGCGAGAAATAGGTATCGTTGGCATCGCCATCGCCGTTCACGTCCACGCCGGTGAGCAGGCCGTTGTTGTAGATCGAGGTGCCGCGATTGGGATCGTCAAAGCGGAAGCCGCCGTAGCCGGTGGCATCGCCAATCGATTCATTGGCGAGGCGGCCGCCGTAATCGCGCTGGATGCCCGAATACGAGTTGGACAGATCGACCTTGGCATAGGATGCCGAAACCAGGAAGCCGACGTCATCGTTGCGCCAGGCGAGCAGGCCATTGACCTGCGGGTTCCACTTCTTGGCCTTGTCGCCATAGGAACCTTCGACGGCGGCTGCGCCCGAAAGGCCCGACTTGAAATCGAACGGACGGCGCGTGAGCAGGTCGATCGTGCCGCTGATGCCCGAAGCGAGCAGCGTGCCAGTGGGCGACTTGATGACGTTCGCGCCCGAAAACAGCTGCGACGGGATGTCGGTGAAGTTGGGCTGGACCGACGTGATCGAGTTCGCGCCGAGATAGGCTTCGCCGTTGAGCAGCGTCTGCACCTGGGGCAGGCCGCGCACGTTCACGCTGGCACCTTCGCCGGCGTCGCGGCGGATCTGCACGCCCGGAATGCGCTGAAGCGAGTCGGAAATCGTCACGTCGGGCAGCTTGCCGATATCCTGCGCGGAAATGGCATCGACCACGCTGGCGCTGTTGCGCTTCACGTCGATCGCGCGGGCGACCGAGGCGCGAATGCCAGTAACGATAATCGCCTGTTCGGGCGTTCCGGCAGCGCTGTCAGTGGTAGGATTTTCAGCGGTCTGGGCCGTGGCAAGGACCGGGGTTGCCAGTGCGATGGCCGATACCGCGTAACGCAGCACGCGGGAACGAGACGCAAACGATCGCATCGAAATGTCCTCTCCTGAAGATTGTAGGTCTTGCCTACGATTAAACAATTTTGTTTTATCAAATTGCCCGCGAATGCCCTTTGCGTCAAACGTTTTCTGAACGTTACCAAAACGCCTTTCGGAAAATCCAATTTCGCCAGTTGTTTGAAGGCACATGGCGATGACTTCTCGACAACGCGGTTGCAGCAATGCCGTGGCGGCGAGCAGGGCGGCCAGGCCACGCCGCACACGAAAAACACCCCCGGAATCGCTTCCGGGGGTGAAGGGCCGTTACGCCAGCGTCGCGGAATTCAGATCAGGGCGTCGATGATTCCAGCCAAGGCCACGTCACGCGTCGAAATGCCGCCCGCGTCGTGCGTGGTCAGCCAGATGTCCACCCGGTTGTAGACGTTGCTCCATTCCGGGTGATGGTCCATCCGCTCGGCGGCAAAGCCGACTTGCACCATGAATGCCATAGCCGCAGGAAAATCGGGCATGACGACCCGGCGGTACAGTGCGGCGCGCGCCCGGTCATGCTGCCAGTGCGGCAACAGCGCCAGGGCTTGTACCAGTTCGGCTTCTCCAAGGGCGGCGATGGATTTGGTTTCGGGCATGGCGTTCCTTCAGGCAGCGGGCATGCGACGGGCATAGGCCTGCGTGCCATGGTGCAATACCCGATCCTGCGGGATCACCGCGTCGGGGGCAAGCGTGGGCAGGTCAGCCACGGCGGCATAGAGCGGGGCGAAATCGGTATTGCGGGTCTGGTCAAGCAGGTCGGCAAAGCTGTCGATTACGAAATAGCTCTGCTGATAGGTGTCGATGCGATAGTCCGTGCGCAGCAGCCGCGACAGGTCAAAACCCAGTCGGTTGGGCGAGGGGTCATCCAGCGCGAACACGCTTTCCCCGTGCGAGGACACGATCCCCGCGCCATAGATGCGAAGCCCGTGCGGCGTGCGCAACAGCCCGAATTCCACGGTATACCAATAGAGCCGCGCCAGGTTGACGAGGGCGTCCATGCCCTGCGCCCGCAGCCCGCCTTGGCCATAGGCCTGCATGTAATCGGCAAAGACCGGATCAGCGAGCAGCGGCACATGGCCAAAGACATCGTGGAATACGTCGGGTTCGGACAGGTAGTCCAGCTGATCGGGCCGGCGGATGAAGCGCCCGGCCACGAAGCGGCGGTTGGCGAGGTGATCGAAGAACACCGCATCGGGAACCAGCCCCGGCACGGCCACCACTTCCCAGCCCGTGGCCTGATAGAGTCGCTCTGACAGTTCGGCAAAATCGGGAATGCCGGGGCGTGACAGGCGCAGGATGTCCAGCCCGGCCAGGAATTCCGGCGCCGCGCGATCGTGCAGCATTTCCACCTGGCGGCGGAACAGGGTGTCCCACGTGGCATGGTCGGCCGGCGTGTAGCTGGCCCAGTCCTGCGGCACTGTCCAATCGGCGGCAGCACCAGGGGGCGGCGTGAGGGGAAGATCGCTGGCCATCTGCGCAGTGTGTCGCAGGCGATCTGGAAAGTCGTTTCACAATGTGTGGTCGATCGCCCGAGGGTGAATGATCTGTATCGTTTTGTGCAATGATGCTGGTATGAATGCTTCACAATTTTTTTGGCAATGCACAAATTTCTTTTTGATTCGCTGCTTCCCTCTGTCGTTCGCAACCCCATGAGAGACGCCATGACCGCCCCGCTTGCCCTTGACGCTCTTGATCGCCGCCTGCTTCAGGCCGTGCAGCGCGAGGCCGATCTCAGCCACGCCGCCCTGGCCGAGGCGGTGGGAACCTCGCCCGCATCGTGCTGGCGCCGGCTCAAGGCGCTGGAAGAGGCCGGGGTGCTGGGGCCGGCGGTGCGCCTGCTCGATCCTGCTGCGCTGGGCCTGGCGCTCGATGCCGTCTGCCAGGTGCGGATGAAGGCCCACGATGCACAGGCCCGTGGCAGTTTCGAGCAATTCGTGCTGGATCGCGATGAAGTGCTCGAATGCCTGTCGATGTCGGGCGAATGGGACTATCAGTTGCGCATCGTGGTGCGCGATATGGCGCAATACGAGCATTTCCTGATGCACGCCCTGCTGCGCCACCCGGCGGTGGCCACGTCCGCCTCGCACTTTGCGCTCAAGCGGATCAAGGCCACCACGCAATTGCCGGTCTAGGGTGTGTGGGGATTCAGGCCAGGGTGGCGCGAGAATGGCTGATTTTCGCGACCCGGCGCGCAGCGTACTTTTGGTACGTGAGCACCGGAAGCGCGAAAAGCGGCCGTTCGCAGCCCGCCATGGGCTGAATCCCCACACATCCTAGCCGCCGTAGGTGCCGATCACGCCATAGAGTTCTGGCCGGCGATCGCGGAACAGGCCCCAGCCGGCACGCTGCGGGGCAATTTCGTCCAGGTCGAAGCTGGCGGTGATCACCGCCTCACCCTGGCGCGGGGCCTGGGCTACCACGGCGCCGAACTGGTCGGCGATGAAGGACGAGCCGTAGAAGGTGATGTCACCGTCCTGGTTCGTTTCAAAGCCAACCCGGTTTGACGCGATGACGGGCACCATGTTGGCGCCGGCATGCCCCTGCATCACGCGCTGCCAGTGTGGCTGGCTGTCATAGCCGGGAAAGGCCGGCTCGCTGCCGATCGCTGTTGGGTAAAGGATCAGTTCGGCGCCCTGCAAGGCCAGGGCGCGCGCGCATTCGGGAAACCACTGGTCCCAGCAGATGCCAGCGCCGATGCGGCCGAAGGCGGTGTCCCACACCTGGAACCCGGTATCGCCCGGGGCAAAGAAGTACTTTTCGCGATAGCCTGGCCCTTGGGGAATGTGGCTCTTGCGATAAAGCCCCAGCTCGGTGCCATCGGCATCGATCATCGCCAGGGCGTTGAAGTGCGCTGCACCCACGCTTTCGAAAAAGCTGATCGGCAGCACCACGCCCAGCTCGGCCGCCAGATCGGCAAAGCGGGCGATCACCGGGTTGCCGGCCCAGGGGCGGGCCAGCGCGAAGTGATCGGGTCGTTCGTCGGCGCAGAAGTAGGGCGCTTCGAACAGTTCCTGCAGCAGGACGACCTGGGCGCCCTGCGCAGCTGCCTCGCGCACCAGCATTTCGGCGCGATCGAGATTGGCGGCAAGATCCCACGTGCAGGCAAACTGGGTGGCGGCAACGGTCACTGGGCGCATGGCTGGGCTCCATCGGGCAGGAAATGCGGTGCGGGCTGGTGCTGGGTGATGCAGTGGATCGAGCCGCCGCCATAGGGCAGGGCCGGCAACACCAGCTGAACCACGGCACGATCGGGAAACGCGGCGGCCACGGCAGCGCGCGCCGCGTCGTCTTGCGGCACGCCATGGCCGGGCATGATCACCGCGCCATTGGCAATGTAGAAGTTGACATAGGAGGGCTGGTGCCGGGCATCGCGCGGATCGATCGTGGGCGCGGCGGGAAGATCGATGATCGCAAAGGGCCGACCCCGCGCGTCGCGCTGCGCCAGCAGAGCGGCGCGGTTGGCCGCCAGCGTCTCGGCGCGCGCACCGCTGGCCGTCGCCGGGTCTTCCATCATCACCACCCCGGGCCGCACGACGGCCGCCAGGCAATCGACATGGCCATCGGTTTCCACTTCGGCTGCGTCCCCCGGCAACCACACGATCTTTTCCGCACCCAGCGCGGCGAGCAGCTCCGCCTCGACCTGGGCACGGGTGAGCCCCAGGTTGCGGTTGGCGTGCAGCAGGCAGCTTTCGGTGGTGATCACCGTGCCTTCGCCGTCAGACAGGATCGCGCCCCCTTCGGCAGTCAAGGGACAGGTTACCAGCGGCAGGCCAAGTTGCTCGGCCATCCGGCGCTTGAGCGCGGCATCGGCGGCATAGGGGTGGTATTTGCGCCCCCAGGCGTTGAACGCCCAGTTGACCACGGCGAGGCCGCCCTTGCTGCCGCGCACGAACGTCGGCCCGGAATCGCGCATCCAGCTGTCATCGATCGGCGCGATGAATGGCGTTACGGCGTCGCCGCACTGTTCGCGCACGGCCGCAACGTCCTGCTCGCGGCACACCATGTGCACCGGTTCGAAGCGGGCGATGGCACGCGCCACCGTGGCAAAATCGGTCTGGGCGGCGGCGAGGCGATCGCCCCACAACGCGGCCCTTACCGGCCAGGCCATCCAGCACGCGCTATGCCGCTCGGTTTCCGCTGGCATGAGGAATTTTTGCGAAAGATAGGGCGACAGGTCCAGCCGCATGGGATTTGCCTTTTGCCAATGATGCATGCCCCTGCCTTGATCGGGCGGGCGTGGCTGATCATGGCTTGTGGTTCCCGGCTTGCCAAACGCGACCTTTTCACGCTTTTGATGAAAAGCGTTCACCTGACCTCACGCGCCGAGCCATTCACGCAGCAAACCGGGCGATCGCGGCCAGTTCGGCATCGTCCAGCCCGCGCTGGTGCAACTCGCCGATCAGCGTGCCATCGGGCAGCCGGCCGGCGCGGGTGGCGCAGGCAAAGCGGCGCACGGCCTCCAGGCGCGGATCGGCGAGCGGCATCGGGGCGTTGTCGCCGAACAGGCGGGTCATCCAGCGTTGCAGGCGGGTTTTGGCGTGATCGGGCATGGCCGGGGCGCGGCAACCGATCGTGTCGGCATCGTGCGCGCCAACGTGGGCGGCCAGCCAATCTTGGCGAGAAAGCGCGGGGGTGACGGTGGCGGGAACCATGGCAAGACCTCTTGCAAAACGGGGGATGGGGAAGGGCAGCCGCTCAGGCAGCCAGGACAGTGGCTACCGTGGCGCCCTGCGTCAGCGTCTTGTGCACCGGGCAGCGGTTGGCGATGCCGAGCAACTCGTCACGAACTGCTGGTTCCAGCGCGGGGTCGAGCGTGATGGCGCGGGAAAACTGGTCGGGCGGGGTCTGCCCGGCAACGCGGGCATGGGTGACCACGGTGTGGACTGCGCCAATGTCCCAGCCCTTGCGCCCGGCATAAAAGCGCAGGGTCATCGTGGTGCAGGTGGCCAGCGCGGCGCACAGCAGGTCATAGGGTGTCGGGCCAGTGCCCAGTCCACCCAGCGCCACCGGTTCATCGGCCAGGATATCCTCCTGCCCTTCGCGCCCGCCGATCGCCAGGCGAGACTGGAATGTGCCCGCGCCGGTGCTGGTGGCGCTGGCATGGGGCACATGGGCGGGGGTGTTGGCTTGGGTCATGGCCGTGAACCTTTCGATCGGCGCGCCAGATACGTTGGGGCGGGTAAGCTGGGGCGGCCGCCGCGCCTTGCGGCCGCCCCGTTGGTCAATTGCCGGCGTCAGGCCATCACAGCGTGTCGACCAGCACGATTTCGCTGTCTTCCAGCGCCGAGATGGTGATCGTGTCGACATCGGCAATGGCCAGGCCATCGCGCGCGTCGGCCGTCACGCCGTTCACCGTGATTTTGCCGGTGGCCGGCACCAGATAGCCCTTGCGCTCTGCGCCCAGGACATAGTCCACGCTCTGCCCGGCCAGCAGCGTTGCGGCGACCAGGCGCGCTTCGGTACGGATCGGCAGCGCGTCCTTGTCTTCGGCATAGCCGCTGGCGAGGACCACCAGTTCGCCCGAGCGTTCGGCCTTGGGAAACTGGCGCGCACCCCAACTCGGCTGCTCACCCTGGCGGGTGGGCATGATCCAGATCTGGAAGATGCGGGTGGTTTCGTCTTCCAGGTTGTATTCGGCATGGGTGATCCCGGTGCCTGCGCTCATCACCTGCACGTCGCCAGCGGCGGTGCGGCCCTGATTGCCCAGGTTGTCGCGATGGGTGATCGCGCCTTCGCGCACATAGGTGATGATTTCCATGTCGCGGTGGGGATGGGGCGGAAAGCCGCTCTTGGCCGCGATGGTGTCATCGTTCCACACGCGCAGGTTGCCCCACGCCATCCGCGTCGGTTCATAGTAGTCGGCGAAAGAGAAGTGGTGGGCAGCATCGAGCCAGCCGTGGTTGGCGCGGCCGATGCCGGAAAAGGGGCGCAGTTCGATCATGGCTTGTCTCCAGTGGCTGGCGGCGTTCGGTGCCGTTCAGCTGTTGGGGCCAATCTAGGCATTCTCACTTGCAAAGAAATGGCAATGATGGAAAAGCATCAGTGAAGGAAATTGCATAATGTCTTTGCCTGATCTCGAAGCTTGGGCGATCTTTGCCAAAGTGGTCGATACTGGTTCGTTCGCCGCGGCCGCCGATGCCCTGGGCTTGTCCAAGCCTACGGTGTCCAAGGCGGTGACCCGGCTGGAAGCGCGGCTGGGCGTGCCGCTGCTCCACCGCACCAGCCGCCGCCTGGCGCTGACCGAAAGCGGGCGCGGCGTGCTCGATCGGGCGCGGCGCATCCTGGCCGATGGCGAGGCGGCCGAGGCGCAAGCAGGCGCCGAAGGTGATGTGCCGCGCGGGCTGGTGCGCCTGGCCGTGCCCATGGGCTTTGGCCTACGCCATGTCGCGCCGCTCCTGCCGCAATTCCTGGAGGCTTACCCGCACGTGGGCCTCGATCTCGATCTGTCGGACGCGCGGGTCGATGTCGTGGGCGGCGGGCACGACGTGGTGCTGCGCATTGCCGGGCTGGATGATAGCTCGCTACGGGCGCGGCGGCTGTGTGCGGTGCGCCGGCCGCTGGTCGCGGCGCCCTCCTATCTTGCGGCGCATGGCACGCCCACCCATCCGCGCGATCTGTCGCGGCATGTCGGGCTGCTCTACACCAATCTCGATGCGCCGGAATCCTGGCGCTTCCACCACGCGGTGGAAGGGGATTATGTCGTGACGGTCAAGGGCCGGCTTGGCGCCAACAATGCCGATGCGCTGGCTCCGGCGCTGCTGGCAGGCCAAGGGCTGGCGCTGCAACCCGATTTCATGGTGTGGGAAGACATGGCCGCCGGCCGCCTGGTCGAGGTAATGCCCGAATGGCGCATCCCCGATATCGCGCTGCATCTCGTAACGCCGCCGGGCAGCCAGCGCCCGGCACGGGTGCGGGTGCTGATCGATTTTCTCGCCCGCCACCTGTCTCGCGCGCCATGGTCGGTCGATCAGGTAGCAACGGCGCCCGTGCCGCCCGCCCAGTGAAGAATCGCGGCGGTCAGCGCTTCTGCCGCCAGGTTGTGGCCACCGGGCGCGATTACGGCAAATTCGATTGCCGGTAGCTCGGGCAATGTGCCGGGCGGGCGCAGCGGCGCCAGCCCTTGCGGCACCAGGCGCAGCGAGTGCGGCATCACGCCAAGCCCGGCCCGCGCCGCCGCGGTCAGCCCGCTCAAT
>NZ_KE148449.1:0-283 GCF_000410615.1 Novosphingobium sp. B-7
CGTGCCCGCCGCGCTGGCCGCCTGGGACGCGGTGATGGCGGCATGACGCGCGACCTGATCGGTCATGGCCCGGTGCCGCCAGCGGCCAACTGGCCTGGCGGCGCGCGCGTCGCGGTGAACTTTGTCATCAACTATGAAGAGGGTGCGGAAAACTGCGTGCTCAACGGGGATGCGCTGTCGGAAGGATTCCTGTCAGACATGGTCGGCGCCGCGCGTCATCCCGGCCGGGCCATGGCAATGGAAAGCCTCTATGAATATGGCAGGCGCGCCGGGGTCTGGCGGG
>NZ_KE148449.1:293-7376 GCF_000410615.1 Novosphingobium sp. B-7
CTGGCGGCTGCACCGCCTGTTTGCCGAACGCGGCGTGCCGGTAACGGTGTTTGGCGTGGCAGCGGCCATGGCTATGAACCCGGTGGCGGTTGACGCCATGCTGAACGCCGGATGGGAAGTGGCCAGCCACGGCTATCGCTGGATCGACTACCAGGACGTGGCGGCAGAGGTGGAGGCCTCGCACATCGCCCAGGCCATCGCCATTCATACCCAGCTGACCGGCAGCCGGCCGCTGGGCTGGTATCAGGGCCGCACCAGCCCCAATACCGCGCGCATCGTCGCCGAGGAAGGCGGGTTTGTCTATGATGCCGACAGCTATGCCGACGACGTGCCCTATTGGGACGCCAGGCACGGCCGGGCGCAGCTGATCGTGCCATATAGCCTTGACGCCAACGACATGAAGATGGTCGCGCTCAATGGTTTTACCGAGGGCGAGCAGTTCTTCCGCTATCTGCGCGATACCTATGACCAGCTGGCCGAAGAAGGCGGCCGGATGATGAGCGTGGGCCTGCATGGACGCATTGCCGGGCGGCCGGGCCGGGCGCGGGCGGTGGCGCGGTTCGTCGA
This sequence comes from Novosphingobium sp. B-7, assembly GCF_000410615.1. Classification (NCBI taxonomy): domain Bacteria; kingdom Pseudomonadati; phylum Pseudomonadota; class Alphaproteobacteria; order Sphingomonadales; family Sphingomonadaceae; genus Novosphingobium; species Novosphingobium sp. B-7. Next base: position 861 of record NZ_KE148449.1, read on the forward strand.
TCATGTGATGGCCGACGGGCGCGCGTGGATCGCCACGCGGCTCGATATCGCCCACCACTGGATCGCCACCCACCCTTGTGCGGAGCAACCGGCATGACGATCAACGATCCCGTCCTGCTGGCCGAGGTGGAGGCTGCCTTTGCCGCCTATGAGCGCGCGCTGATGGCCGATGACATTCCGGCGATGGACGCGCTGTTTCACGATGCGCCCACCACCAACCGCTTTGGCGTGGGCGAAGTGCTTTATGGCATCGACGCGATCCGCGAATTTCGCAAAGGGCGCGGCGGATCGCCGCAACGCCGCCTGGGGCGCGTGGCGATTACCGTCTATGGCGATGGGTTTGCCACGGCCGACGCCGAATTCTTTCGCGAAGGGTCTGAACAGCGCGGCCGGCAGAGCCAGGCCTGGGTCAAGTTTGCCGATGGCTGGAAAGTCGTGTCGGCCCATGTCAGCCTGGAAGGGAACAGCCATTGACCGCCCTGTTCGAGCATTCGCCCTGGGTTGAGGAACGCGCCGATGCCGCGCCAGCTTCGGGCGATCGCCATGCCGACCTGATGGCGGTGGTATATGCCGCCACGCGTGAAGAGCAGCTTGCCCTGATCCGCGCCCATCCCGAACTGGCCGGCAAGGCCGCCATCGATGGCAGCCTGACGCAGGCTTCGGCGGCAGAGCAGGCCTCGGCCGGGCTCGACCGGCTGACCCCGGAGGAATTCGCCCGCTTCCACACGCTCAACGCTGCCTATCGCGCCGCGCATGACATGCCGTTTATCATCTGCGTGCGGCTAACCGACAAGGCCGGCATCCTGGCCGCGATGGCCGCGCGGACGCAGCACGACACCGATACCGAAATCGCCACGGCGCTTGCCGAAATCGGCAAGATCACCCGGCTCCGACTGGAGGACATGGCATGACCGACCTGCACGCGATCGATACCCAGGCGCTTGCCGCGCTGGAAGCCGAACTGGCACGCCAACTGGCACTGGTCGATTGCTTCGGCCCGGACTGGACGCGCCCGCGCACGGCACCGCAGGGCCATGTCCATGACGTGGTGATCGTGGGCGGCGGGCAGAGCGGCCTGGCCACCGCGTTCGGGCTGCGGCGCGAGAGGATCAACAACATCCTGGTGCTCGACGAAAACCCCGAAGGGTTTGAAGGGCCTTGGGAAACCTATGCCCGGATGATCACGCTGCGCACGCCCAAGGGGTTGACGCCTATCGATTACGGCATTCCGGCTTTGACGCCGCAGGCCTGGTTTAGCGCGTGTTTCGGCGCATCGGCATGGGATACGCTCGACAAGATCCCGCGCGGAGTGTGGATGGAATACCTGCGCTGGTATCGCCGCGTGCTGAACCTGCCGGTGCGTAATGACGCCAAGGTCACGGGCATCACGCATGTGGGCGATGGCCTTTATGGCGTGGAACTGGGGGATGGAAGCATGGTGCTCGCCCGCAAGGTCGTGCTGGCTACCGGCATCCAGGGCGGCGGGGAATGGCACACCCCGGCGATGATCCGTGAACACCTGCCGCGCCACGCCTATGCCCACACCAGCGAGCCGATCGACTTCGCCACGCTCAAGGGCAAGCGCATCGGCATTCTGGGCGGAGGCGCGAGCGCGTTCGACAATGCCAACTGGGCGCTGGGCGAGGGCGTGGGCGAAGTGCACGTGTTCATGCGTCGCAGCGTGTTGCCGCGCATCAACCCGATCCGCTTCATGGAGCGGGTAGGCTTTACCGCGCGCTATCCCGCGCTGTCTGACGCCGAAAAGTATCGCGCGATGGCGGCATTCCTGTCGCACAACCAGCCGCCGACCAACGATACGTTCAACCGCGCGGCAAGCTGGCCGGGCTTTGCCCTGCATCTGGCCAGCCCGTGGGAAAGTGTCGCCTATGAAGACGGGCAGGTGATCGTGACGACGCCGCACGATCGCTTTGCCTTCGACTTCGTGATCCTTTCGACCGGCCTCGTTTCAGACCCCCGCCTACGGCCTGAACTGGCCGCACTGGCGCCGCATATCGCGCTGTGGGGCGATGTCGTGGCCATGCCCGACGGCGAGCGTAACGCGCTGATCGACGCGCATCCCTATCTGGGGCCCGCGTTCGAATTTACCCCGCGCCACGCGGCCGATGCGCCGCTGCTGCACGGGCTGTTTGCATTCAACTATTCGGCGCTGATCAGCCTGGGGCTGTCCGCTTCGGCGCTGTCGGGGATGAAGAACGCGCTGCCCCGCCTGGTGCGTGGCATCGCCGACCAGCTGTTCCTGGACGACCGCGAGGAACTGCTCGCGCAATTCGTCGCCTATGACGAGGAAGAGTTCGTGGGCCAATGGCCACGCCCGGCCTCTGTGGCGGAGGCAGCGGCATGACGACGCTATCCACCCATGTGCTCGACACCACGAGCGGCCGCCCGGCGCAGGGGATGCGCGTGATGCTGTGGTCGGCAGACAGCCTGCTGGCCGAGGGCGAGACCGACGCTGACGGTCGCCTGCGCGATTTTCCCGCGCTGGAGCAGGGCGCCTATACCCTGGCATTCCACGTCGCCGACTATTTCCGCGCGCAGGGCGCAGAACTGCCCGATCCGCCGTTTCTCGATGTCGTGCCGATCCATTTCGGGGTGAGCGTGCAATGGCATTATCATGTACCCTTGCTGGCTTCACCCTATGCCTATTCCACCTATCGGGGCAGCTGACATGGCGTTGCGCTTTGTCTGCGATGGTCAGTTGGTAGAGCTCGATGATGTCGCGCCCGGCGACACCGTGCTCGATTTCCTGCGCGGGCGGGCCGGCAAGACCGGCACCAAGGAAGGGTGCGGCGAGGGCGATTGTGGCGCCTGCACCGTGCTGGTGGGCACGCCGCTGGCGCGCGAGGATCGGCTGATCTGGCGCGCGGTCAATGCCTGCATCCAGTTCCTGCCAATGCTGCATGGCAAGGCGGTTTTGACCGTGAACGGGCTCGGAACCGGCCTCAACCCGTTACAGCAGACCATGGCCTGCAACGGCGCATCGCAATGCGGGTTCTGCACGCCCGGCTTCGTGATGTCGCTGCATGGACGCGCCATCGGCGCGGTGGGGGCAGAGCTGCCGGTGGGCGACGTGCTGGCCGGAAACCTCTGCCGCTGCACCGGCTATGGCCCGCTGCTGGACGCTGGCGCACAGCATTCGCGTCTGGCGCAGGATGATGCCGCGCTGCTCGCGCTGTTGCGCCAGGCGGCGGTATCCGGGCCGGCGTGGGGCCAGGCGCGGCTGCCCAATGGCGGCACGGCGGGCTGGTTCATTCCCGACAGTGCCGATGCCCTTGCTACGCTGCTGGCACAATATCCCGAGGCGCGCATCGTCGCCGGTGCCACCGACGTGGGCCTGTGGGTGACCAAGAAGCTGATCGATCTGGAAACGGTGATTTTCGTGGGCGACGTCGCCGAACTCGGCACGATCGCGGAAACCGACCAGGGCCTGACGATCGGCGGCGCGGTGCGCTATGCCGATGCCCACGCGGCGCTGGCCCGGCTCAGTCCCGATCTGGGCGAACTGGTAAGGCGCATCGGCGGTTTGCAGGTGCGCAACGCCGGCACCATCGGCGGCAATATCGCCAATGGCTCACCGATCGGCGATGGCCCGCCAGCGCTGATCGCGCTAGGCGCCATGCTAACGCTGCGATCGGTGCGCGGGCGGCGGACCATGCCACTCGACGATTTCTTCATCGCCTATGGCCAGCAGGACCGCAGCCCCGACGAATTCGTCGAAAGCCTGTTCATTCCGCGCCCCGGCCCGCAGGATATCATACATATTTCCAAGCTTTCGAAACGCTTTGACAGCGACATCTCGGCCGTGTGCGGTGCCTTTTGCCTGCGCGTGGAACAGGGCGTGATCACCGCTGCGCGCGTGGCCTTTGGCGGCATGGCAGCCACCCCGCGCCGCGCACACCAGGCCGAGGCGACATTGACCGGCGCGCCCTTTGCGGCAGAGACGATCGCCGCTGCGGCCGAGGCGATCCGTAGCGATTTCGCGCCGCTGAGCGATGTGCGCGGCAGCGCGGCCTATCGGCTGGAAGCGGCCGGCAATCTGGTGTGGCGCCTGTGGCATCAGGCCCAGGGTTTGCCGGTCCGCGTGCAGGAGGTGGCCCATGGCTGACACTCTGACACGCCCACCCGCCGGCCCGGTAGTCGGCATGGGCCAGCGCCACGATAGCGCGCATCTGCACGTCGCGGGCCAAGCGCGCTATATCGATGACGAGCCGGAACTGCCCGGCCTGCTGCACCTGGCATTCGGCACGTCCACCAAGGCGCGGGCGCAGATCGTGGCGATGGATCTTGCCGCCGTGCGCGCGGCGCCGGGCGTGGTCGCGGTCTATACCGCCGCCGATATCCCTGGCGCGAACGATGTTTCACCCGTGGCCGGGGACGATCGCCTGCTGGCGCAGGACGGGGTGGTATGGCTGGGCCAGCCGGTGTTCCTGGTGGCCGCGACGAGCCGCCGCGCGGCGCGCCAGGCCGCCCGCTTGGGCAAGATCATCTATGCCGCGCAAGAGCCGATCCTGACGGTCGAGCAGGCCCGCACCCAGCACAGCCTGATCGAGCCGACCCAGCGCATGGCGCGGGGCGATGCTGCCGCCGCGCTGGCTGCCGCGCCGCATCGCCTTGCCGGGCAACTGGCGATGGGCGGACAGGATCATTTCTATCTCGAAGGGCAGATTGCTCTCGCCCGGCCACTCGAAGACGGCCAGGTCCACGTGCTGTCATCCACCCAGCATCCCAGCGAGGTGCAGCATCTTGTCGCCCACCTGCTCGGTCGGTCTTCGGCCGATGTCACGGTAGAGGTGCGGCGCATGGGCGGCGCGTTTGGGGGCAAGGAAAGCCAGGCCGCGCTCTATGCCGCCGCCGCTGCGCTGGTGGTGCATCACACTGGCCGCCCGGCCAAGTTTCGCGCCGATCGCGACGATGACATGGTCCAGACCGGCAAGCGCCACGATTTCGTGGTGGATTACGAGGTCGGCTTCGATGGCGAAGGGAAGATCGCCGGCCTGCACTTGCGCCTTGCCTCGCGCTGCGGCGCCACGGTTGATCTTTCACCAGCGATCAATGATCGCGCGATGTTCCATGCCGACAATTGCTATTTCCTGCCGGCGGTGGAAATCGTTTCGGAACGGCTGAAGACCAACATGGTCTCGGCCACGGCGTTTCGCGGCTTTGGCGGGCCGCAGGGCATGCTGGCGATCGAGCGGGTGATGGATGCCGTGGCCGGGCATCTCGGCCGCGATCCGCTCGCGGTGCGTGTCGCCAATCTCTATGGCCCCGGGCGCGACGTGACGCCCTATGGCATGGTCGTGGCCGACAATATCGCGCCAGACCTGATCGCGCGGCTGCGGGCAGAGGCCGGGTATGACGAGCGGCAGGCGGCCATTGCGCGGTTCAACGCCACAAGCCCGATCCTCAGGAAAGGGCTCGCGCTCATCCCGGTGAAATTCGGGATCAGCTTTACCACCACCCACCTCAACCAGGCGGGCGCGCTGCTGCACGTCTATGCCGATGGCTCGATCCAGATCAACCATGGCGGCACCGAGATGGGGCAGGGCCTCTATACCAAGGTGGCGCAGGTGGTGGCGCAGGCCTTTGGCGTGGGGCTGGATCAGGTGCGGATCACCGCCACGCGCACTGACAAGGTGCCCAATACCTCGGCCACGGCGGCCTCTTCGGGGGCCGATCTCAATGGCATGGCAGCGCTGAATGCCGCGCAGACGATCCGGGGGCGGCTGGCCGAGTTCTGCGCGCGGACCTTTGGCGGCGCGGCGCACGACGTGGTCTTTGCCGATGGGCAGGTTTGCGCCGGCGGCGAGACGATCCCCTGGCCGGTGCTGTGCCGCCGCGCCCATATGGCGCGCATTTCGCTATCGTCCACCGGCTTTTACGCCACACCGGATCTGCATTATGACCGCGCGGCGCACCAGGGGCAGCCGTTCTATTACTTTGCTTATGGCGCGGCGCTGGTCGAAGTGGTGATCGATACCCTGACCGGCGAACACCGCGTGCTGGCCGCCGATATCCTGCACGATTGCGGACGATCGCTGAACCCGGCGATCGACAAGGGCCAGATCGAGGGCGGCTTCATCCAGGGGCAGGGCTGGCTGACCAGCGAGGAACTGGTCTGGAACGACGAGGGCGCGCTTTTGACGCATGCGCCGTCCACCTACAAGATCCCCACTGCCAACGACCGTCCCGACCGCCTGACTGTTGCCCTATGGGACGGCGCCAACCACCGGCCGACGATCCATCGCTCCAAGGCAGTGGGAGAGCCGCCGTTCATGCTGGCCAACGCGGTGTTCTCCGCGCTGGGCGCAGCGATTGCCGCCTGCAACCCGGCGGTGGGCTGGCCCACGCTCGATGCCCCGGCCACGCCAGAGCGCATCCTTGCCGCGCTGGCGCGGCAGCGGGGCACGGCGCCATGATGTGGTGGGACATGGCCCGCGGCTGGGCGCAGGAAGAGCCGCTGGCGATGATCACCGTCCTGGCGTGCGAAGGATCGGCGCC
>NZ_KE148450.1:0-4319 GCF_000410615.1 Novosphingobium sp. B-7
CTGGGCGCCAGCGGGGCGGGCGATCGTGGCGCAATGCCACCATGCGCTCGATGCCCTGCTTGCTGCCTCCCGCCCTGCGCCGCGTGCCCGGCCGGCGCCGTTGCAGCGCCCTGCGCGGCTGGATGGCGTGGCCATGACCGATGGCTATGTGCTGCAACGGCTGGCCGACCTGCGCGCGCCGCAGACGATCATCGTGGAAGAGGCACCCTCGAGCCGCGGGCCGATGCATGATCGCCTGCCGATCCTTTGCCCAGATACCTTTTACACCACCGCCAGTGGCGGCCTCGGCCATGGCCTGCCGGCGGCGGTCGGCATGGCGCTGGCCCGCCCGCACGACAAGGTCATCGCGGTCTTGGGCGATGGGTCGGCGATGTACGCGATCCAGGGCCTGCATGCCGCCGCGCAATGGAACCTGCCGATCACGTTCCTGATCCTCAAGAACGGGCGGTACGAGGCGCTGCATCATTTCGGCCGTCATTTCGGCATGCAGCATCTGGTCGGCACGCAGTTTCCCGAGCTGGATTTCGTGGCGCTGGCCGCCGGGCACGGCGTTCCGGGCCGATCGGCCAGCGACGCTGCCACGCTCGATGCTGCATTGGCCTGGTCGCTCGCGGCGGCCGGGCCGACGCTGGTGGAAGCGGTGATCGATTGAGCCGGGTGGGAGACAAGGCGATGGGCACCTTTCAACTGGACGACCTGATCGACGATCGGCCGGACGAGGGCATCTTCCGCGTGAACCGCGCGATCTTCACCGATGCCGATGTCTTTGCCGCCGAACAGCGTGCGATCTTCGAGCAGGGCTGGGTGTTCCTGGGCATGGAATCACAGGCCGCCGGGCCACACGATTTCTTCACCACCACGGTCGGCCGCGCCCCCGTGCTGGTCCAGCGCGATGGCGAGGGGCAGTTGCGGGCCTTCATCAACTCGTGCCCGCACAAGGGCGCAAGGTTGGCACAGGTGCGCCAAGGCAACGCGCGCCAGCATGTCTGCCCCTATCACAGCTGGAGCTTTGACAGCGCCGGCCGCAACCGCGCGATCAAGTGGAAGAACGCGGGCTGCTATACGCCTGCGTTCGACAGCGAGGATCATGGCCTGGCGCCGCTGCCCCGCTTTGGCAACTATCGCGGCTTTCTGTTTGGCAGCCTGGCGCCTGGCGAACTATCGTTGGCCGATTACCTGGGCGAGGCGGCCAAGCTGCTCGACCTGGTGGCGGATCAGAGCGAGGATGGACTGGAACTGGTGCCGGGGCAGGTCACCTTCACCTTTGCCGCCAACTGGAAACTCCAGCTCGAAAACTGCTCGGACGCGTATCATTTCACCTCGGCCCACCCCTCCTACATCAGCGTGCTGGAGCGGCGGCAGCAGGAAATGAGCGCCGATGTGGTCGCATCGGTCTGGGAAAACAGCGATTACTGGAAGGAAGAAGCGCAAGGCGTGGCGGGAGGCAGCTTCAGCTTTGATCACGGCCATGTGCTCAACTGGGGCATATTCGGCATCACGCCGGCGATCCCCCTGTATGAGCAGGCCGGTGTGCTGGGCGCGCGGCTGGGCGAGGGCAAGCGCGACTGGATGTTCAACATGCGCAACCTGACGATCTTTCCCAATCTCCAGATCGCCGAAAACGCCTCGAGCCAGTTGCGCGTAATCCGCCCGATCGGCCCGGGGATGACCGAGATGCGCACCTGGTGCATCGCGCCCAAGGGCGAAAGCGCCGCGGCGCGGCGACAGCGCATTCGCCAGTACGAGGATTTCTTCAATCCCACCGGCATGGCCACGCCCGATGACACGGTGTCCTATGAAAACTGCCAGGCCGGCTTTGCCGGCACGGTGCAGCCCTGGCTGCAAGGACACGGGCGGGGGATGACCGCGACCCAGCCTGGCGGCAATCGCTTTGGCGACCGTATCGATCTCAAACCCGCGCACAATGTGCTGGCGGATTCGCGGCTGAGCGATGAAACCCTGCTGCAGAACTACTATCGCGCCTGGGCGGCACGCATGGCGCCGGAGCTGGCCGCATGAGCCAAGCGCTGACATACGAGGCCGCGCGCGACCTGCTCTACCGCGAAGCCCTGCTGATGGACTCTGGGCGCTATGCCGAATGGCTGGCGCTGTTCACGCCGGACATCGAATTCTGGATGCCCACCTGGCGTGACGAGGTCACGCTGTCCGACGATCCGGATCGCGAACTCTCGCTGATCTACTATCGCGGGCGGCGCAATATCGAGGACCGGATCATGCGCCTGCAATCGGGGCTGTCGGTGGCATCCAGCCCAGCGCCACGCGTTGTCCACCTGGTGTCGAACATCCTGGTGACCGACGCGGAACTGGGCACTGTCTCGGCGGCGTTCACCTGTCATCGGTTCGATGTGCGGATGGACCGGGCCGACGTGTTCTTCGGCCGCTATGAATATCGCCTGGTCCACGCCGAAGCGGGGTGGTCCATTGCGCGCAAGAAGATCATCCTGCTCAATGATACGATCCCGACGGTGGTGGATATCAACGCCATCTGATCGCCGCGCGCTTGCGCCGGAGCTGGCCAGCGTCGATGGTGCCTTGCTGCGCGCCGCGAACAAGGCAGCGGGTCGCCAAGAGGATGCAGGATGATGGATTTCCAGACCGTGCGCTATGCCCGCGAGGGCGACGTGGTGACGATCACGCTCGATCGCCCGGATCGGCTCAATGCCTTGAGCGAGACGATGTTCGTCGAACTGGGCCAGGCGCTTGACCTTGCAGTGGCCGATGGCGCGCGGGCGGTGGTGCTGACGGGCGAGGGGCGCTATTTCTGCTCGGGCGCCGATCTGGGCGGCAATGCAACCGATGACCTGGGCGAGACGCTCGACACCTATTATCATCCCGTGGTCACGCGGCTGGCTGCGCTCGACGTGCCACTGGTCACTGCGCTCAATGGCCCGTGCGCCGGCGCGGGGATGAGCCTGGGGCTGGCTGGCGATCTCGTGGTGATGGGCGAGAGCGGCTACCTGCTCATGGCCTTTGCCAATATTGGCCTGGTGCCCGATGCCGGCGCTACCTGGCTGGCCGCTCGCAGCATTGGCCGCTGTCGCACTCTGGAGTTGGCCCTGCTGGGCGAGCGGCTTGGGGCCGCAGAGGCCAAGGCGGCTGGCCTTGTGACGCGGGTGGTGCCAGATGACGATGTCATGGCCGAGGCCATGGCCCTGGCGCACCGGCTTGCCGCTGGCCCCACGCTCGCGCTGGGCATGATCCGCCGGCAGGTTGCACGTGCGCTGGAATGCGATTTTTTGACGACGCTGGAGATCGAGCGCGCCAACCAGTCGGCCGCTGGCCGCACTGCCGATTTTGCCGAGGCGATCGATGCCTTTGCGCACAAGCGCAAGCCGCAGTTCACCGGGCGCTGAGCGGAAGGGACGCTATCGGGCGGCGCGCAGCGCCAGCTCAACGCGCAAGCCACCCTGGGCACCTTCCGCCAGGTTCAACGTGCCGCCGTGCAGCGCCACAAGATCGCGAACGATCGCCAGGCCAAACCCGTCGCCCTGCGGCGCTTCATCGAGGCGGACGCCGGGTTGCAGCGCCAGTTCGCGCTGGTTGGCGGCAATCCCCGGGCCATCGTCTTCGATCGCCACGCGTGTGTGGTCGCCGTCTGCCCAGGCCGTGACGGCAATGGCCGAACGGGCGTGGCGGGCCGCATTGTCGAGCAGATTGCCGACGATTTCCGACAGGTCGTGCGCATCAAGCGAGACGGCCAGCGCGCTGGGCACATCGACCGACAGCGCCAGGCCGGGGTGAAGCGAGCCGATCACCTGCGCCACATCGGCCACTGCCGGGGCCAGGGGCGTGCGGGCGCGCTGCGCCACCGCTGCGGTACGGGCACGGGCGAGGTGACGGCGGATGACCTCTTCGATCCTGGCGATTTGGCTGGTCGCGCGGACGTCGCCGTCCACCGTCAGGGCCAGCGTCGCCACAGGGGTTTTGAGCGCATGGGCAAGATTGGCGGCAGATGCGCGGGCCGCCTGCAAGGCAGCGGCGCTTTCACGGGACAGCGCGTTGAGTTCGACCGCCAGCGGTTTCAGTTCGGCTGGCTGATCCTCGTCCACGGTGGTGCGCGTGCCGTGGCGAATCTGGCCAAGCTGATCCCGCAACGCGGCAATCGGCCTGAGCGCCAGGCGCAGCTGAAACAGCGCGGCCAGCATGAACAGCACGGCCAGTACGGCAATGATCGACAGGAGCGGGACAAGCGCGGCGCGGATGGGCCGGGCAATCACTTGCGATGGCGCGGCGGCGATCAGGGTTACTGCACCCCGGCTGGTGCGGATCACCGCCTGCCGGGCATGAACCCGGCCGCC
>NZ_KE148450.1:4332-5984 GCF_000410615.1 Novosphingobium sp. B-7
CATCGCGTGGGACAGGGGCGAATGGCGTGGGCACGCCCTCCGCCGCCGGAGCGGGCGCACCGGGGGGCGGCGGCGGCAAGAGCGGGGGGTGGGGCGGGGCCAGAGGTGCCGGATCGAGCGCGGGGAAATCGGCCGAGCCGATCTCGCCGTCTGGCCCGATGATCCGCCAGCGCCAGTCGGGGCGCAGCGTCATGACGCCGATCTGGTTGTCGATGCGGGCGCGGTCGATCGTGCCATCGTCACGCACGGCACTGGCCATCACGGCGATCTGCGCGTCGAGCCGCTGGTCCAGGCCTTCGGTTACGAAACGGGTAAGGATGCCGGCGATCGACCATGCCGCGATGACGAGCGCGGCCAGGGCGGCGATCGCCGACAGCGCCAGCATCCTGGCCCGCAAAGACTTGGGTTTCATGCCGCGATGCCGCTCGCCGTCAGGCGATAGCCCCGACCGCGCACGGTTTCGATCAGGCTGGCGCCGATCTTGCGCCGCAAACGCCCGATGATCACGTCGAGCGTATTGGAATCGACATCGGCATCGCCTTCATAGATGCGCTCGATCAGGTCGAGCCGCTCGACCACTGCTTCGCGCCGCATCATGAGTTGCGACAGCACGCGCCATTCGAACGCGGTCAGCTTGAGCGGAAGGCCATCCAGTTCGAACTGGCCGGTCTGGCTTTCGAACACCAGCGGGCCGCAGACCATCTGCGGGTTGGCATGCCCGGCCGCGCGCCGCACGATGGCGCGCAGGCGCATCATCAGCTCCTCGATGCGGAACGGCTTGGTGAGATAGTCGTCGGCGCCGGCCTTGTAGGCAGAGACCTTGTCGGCCCAGGCCTCGCGCGCGGTCAGGACGAGGACGGGCACGGTCTTGGCGCCCTTGCGCCATTCCGCCAGCACCGCCGCGCCGGTTTTGCCAGGCAGGCCAAGATCGAGGACCACCGCATCATAGGGTTCGGTCTCGCCCAGGTGCTGCGCGTCGATGCCGTTGTCGACCAGGTCGACTGCGCAGTTCTCGCCGCGCAGCTTGCGGGCAATCGCCTCGCCCAGGTCGGGATCGTCTTCAACAAGCAGGATGCGCATGGCCGCTCAATACCGCCGCAGGTTAAACCGAACATGAAACGCCAGCTTCAGGCTGCGTCGGAAGGGGCAGCATAGAACGGGGCCATCGACAACCCAAGGAGTTGAAAGATGGTCGATTGGAAAAATCCGGTTGGGCACATCCCACACCGTATGAAGCTGGCCAGCGGCGTGGCCGTGTTGCTGGCCCTGGGCGGCGCCGCGGGGGCGGGGGCAGTTGCCTATACCCGTCCGCCGGTGGAAATGGCGCCGACCGTGCCAACCGCGATTGCCCAGGTGCCGCAGCGCAGCGGGATCACCACGGTGAAGGGCAAGGTCGCCGAGGTCTATGGTGATCGTTTCGTTCTGCAGGATGGCACGGGCCGTTTGCTGGTCGATGTCGGCCGCGATGGGGCGGGCCAGGTCCGCTCTGGCAATGCGCTGATGGTGCAGGGCCGGTATGATAATGGCCAATTGCGCGCCTCGTACCTGGTCGATCCACAGGGTGGCGTAACCCAAGTCGGTGCGCCGCCTCCGCCTCCGCCTCCGCCGCCTCCGCCGCGTGGCCCCGGCCGTGATGCGCCGCCGCCCCCGCC
>NZ_KE148451.1:0-285 GCF_000410615.1 Novosphingobium sp. B-7
CGCAGCGGCGCATGGCAGCCGCCGCCACAAAGCGCGCCTCGAGCCCCTGCCCTGCCGCCAGGGCCAGATCGCGCGCCTGGGCAGGATCGCTGGACAGCAGCGCCTTGGCGCGCGCCAGGCTCATGGCGCAGGGGCCAGGTGGCGCAGGATCAGGCCGTCCTGATGGTTGCGCACAAAGCCTTTCCAGGTGGGGTTGTCGCCCCCCTGGCTCACCGCTGCATAGGGCGTGGCAGGGCCAGTCCACCCCGCCCTGTCAGAGCGTTCGGCCGGCACAGTGAGATAGGC
>NZ_KE148451.1:455-727 GCF_000410615.1 Novosphingobium sp. B-7
CCGGCCCCCTCGAATGCCAGCATGGTGCGATCGCTGCCCGTGGCGCCGGCAAAGATCGTGGCCGTGCCGGGATCAAAGCCGACCGTGCGATCCGCCGTTCCGGTCACCACCATGAGCGGCGCATGGATTTGCGCCACGCCGCTGCCCCACACCGGCGATGGCCCGCCGCCTGCCGGGGAAATCGCCACGACAGCAGCAATGCCATCGGCGCGCAGATCGGCCGCGGCCGGGCCATTGCCGGCATAGGCGGCGCGCAGGGCGGCCGGCATGCG
>NZ_APCQ01000237.1:0-11091 GCF_000410615.1 Novosphingobium sp. B-7
GGCATTGGGCCGATCGCCGCGCCCGTCCCTGGCGCCCGCTGGCCGCGCTGGCGGGCCTGGTCGCAGTGGGGCTGGTGATCATGGCGCTGGCGCCGGGCAGGGTAGTGGCGCTGGCGGGCTATGCCCTGTTCGCCCTGGCCATGGCCGTGTTCCTGGCGCTCCATGCGGGGCAGACGCTGCGTGTACTGCCCCGGCCGGATCGGCGTGGCCGCGATCTTGGGCTGTTCAACCTGACCAACACGTTTCCCTCGCTGATCGTGCCGTGGCTGGCGGGGGGCCTGGTGCCCACGCTCGGCTTTGGCGCGCTGTTCCTGGTCCTGGCGGCTTGCGCTGGGCTGGCGGCACTTTTGCTGCTGTCCATCCGCCAGGCCTGAAGCACCACACAAGCAGTTGATCTGGCCGGCCTGCCGTGTCAGAAACCGAAATTGAGAACGTTCACAAGTAATCTGCCCGAGAGGATAAGACATGACCCTGCGCCGCCTGTTGCTGGCCGCATCCGGCCTGATGGCCTTTACCCAGCCGGTGCTGGCTGCCGATGGCCCGGCCGCCCAGGCCGATCGCGCCACGGCCCATCCCGCACAATGGCCCGCCGCGCACAGCCCGGCCGCGATCACCGATCCGGCGACAGAGGCGCAGATCACCGCGCTCATGGCGCGGATGACGCTGGCGCAAAAGGTTGGCCAGATGATCCAGGCCGATATCAGCGCGATCACCCCGGCCGATCTGCAGCGCTATCCGCTCGGCTCGATCCTCGCCGGCGGCAACAGCGGGCCTTATGGCAACGAGCGTGCGGGCGGGGCCGACTGGGCGCGCCTGGTGGGCGAATATCGCGCCGCGTCGGCCAAGTCCGGGGCGGGCATCCCGATCATCTTCGGCGTCGATGCCGTCCATGGGCACAGCAATCTGCCCGGCGCCACGATCTTTCCACACAACATCGGCCTGGGCGCGATGCACGATCCTGCCCTGGTGCAGAAGATCGGCGCCGCCACCGCCGCCGAAATCGCCGCCACCGGCATCGAATGGACCTTTGCCCCCACGCTCGCCGTGCCGCAGGATCTGCGCTGGGGCCGCAGCTATGAAGGCTATGCCGCCGATCCTGCACTCGTCGCGGCCTATGCCCGCGCCATGGTGCTGGGCCTGCAAGGCCCGCTGCACGCCGGGCAGGCAGTGGACGCCACCCATGTGGCGGCCACGGCCAAGCACTTCCTGGCCGATGGCGGCACGTTCGAGGGCAAGGACCAGGGCGACGCGCGCATCACCGAGGCGCAGCTGGTGGCTACCCATGCCCAGGGCTATCCCGCCGCGATCGATGCCGGCGCGCTGACCGTCATGGCCAGCTTTTCCAGCTGGAACGGGGTGAAGAACCACGGCAACCGCTCGCTGCTGACCGGCGTGCTCAAGGGGCGCATGGGCTTTGGCGGATTCGTGGTCGGCGATTGGAACGGACATGGCCAGGTCGAAGGCTGCACCGTCACCGCCTGCGCGGCCAGCTTCAACGCCGGGCTGGACATGGCGATGGCGCCCGACAGCTGGAAGGGCCTGTTCGACAGCACGCTGGCCCAGGCCCAGCAGGGCACGATTCCGGCCGCGCGCATCGATGATGCCGTGCGCCGCATCCTGCGCGTGAAATTCAAGCTCGGCCTGATTGGCCCGGCGCCGGTGGCGCGCGGCGATGCCGCCGGTCTGGGCGCCCCCGCGCATCTGGCCATCGCGCGCGAGGCGGTGGCCAAGTCTTTGGTGCTGCTCAAGAACAATGGTGGGCTGCTGCCGCTCAAGCCCGGTGCGCGGGTTCTGGTGGCAGGGCCGGGGGCAGACAGCATGGCGATGCAGGCTGGCGGCTGGACCATCACCTGGCAGGGCACCGATACCACTGCGGCCGATTTCCCGCATGGACAGACCATCGGCCGCGCCCTGGTCGATGCGCTGGGGCAGGCCGGTGGCCAGGCCACGCTGGCGCCCGATGGCCAGTTTGCGCAAAAGCCCGACGTTGCCGTGGTCGTCTATGGCGAGGCGCCCTACGCCGAATTCCAGGGGGACGTGGCCAACCTCGCGTTCCGGCCGCGCAATGGCGAGGATGCCCTGATCGCCCGCCTCAAGGCGCAAGGCATTCCGGTGGTCTCGGTGTTCCTCTCGGGCCGCCCGCTGTTTGCCGGGTCGCTGATCAATGCCTCTGACGCGTTTGTCGCGGCCTGGCTGCCGGGCACCCAGGGCGCCGGCGTGGCCGATGTGCTGGTCGCCGGGCGCGATGGCAAGCCGGCGCGCGATTTTGCCGGCACGCTGCCGTTTCCTTGGCCCGCCGACGCCCGTTCGCCGGTGACCAAGCCGCTGTTTCCGGCAGGCTTTGGCCTGACTTATGCCCATCCCGCGCCGCTGGGTCGGGTGAACGAAGATCCGCGCGTCGATCTTTCGGCCGCAGCCAGCGACAACCTGTGGTTCAACCGCGGGCAGGCGCCATCGCCCTGGCACCTCGGCCTCGACAATGCCGTGACCTCGCGCTCGATTGATCTGACGGCGCAGGAAGACGCGCGCCAGTTCACCTGGGCCGCACCCGGCGCCCTGGCGATCGACGGGCCGCCGGTCGATCTTACCCGCCAGGCCGACGAAGGCTTTGAAGTTCGGCTCGATTGGCGAATCGATGCGCTGCCGGCCGGGCCGATCAAGGTTTCCGTTGGCACGGGCAGCCTGGATGTGGCATCGCTCCTGCGTCTTGCGCCGCAGGGGGCCGTCACCCAGACACGAATTCCGTTGCGCTGTTTTGCTCAGGCCGGGGCCGATCTCAAGAAGGTTGGAACGCCGCTTCGCATCACGGCGCCGCAGGGATTTGTCGTGACGCTCCGCAATGCGCGCGTCGAGGCAACTGGAAGCGTCGCTGCCTGTCCGACCCAAGGATAACGCAGCGTTAGGAGAGAAATCACAATGGCCCTTGCCCCCGATCTTGCTGCGGGCACCCATCCCGATGGCCCCGACGGAGCCGCCCATATCGATGCCCCGCAGCTGCAGGTCTTCGTCATCGGGCTGTTCTTCATCTTCGGCGGGATCACGTCGCTCAACGACGTGATCATTCCCAAGCTCAAGGAGCTTTTCACGCTGAACTACACCCAGGCCATGCTGGTGCAGTTCTGCTTTTTTACCGCCTATGCCGTGATCGGCATTCCCGGTGCCCGCCTGGTCAAGCGTATCGGCTATATGCGCGGCGCGGTGGTGGGTCTGCTCACGATGATGGCCGGCTGCCTGCTGTTCATCCCCGCCTCGCAAAGCGCCACCTATGGCGTGTTCCTGCTGGCGCTGTTCGTGCTGGCGAGCGGCGTGGTGGTGGTCCAGGTCGTGGCCAACCCGCTGATTTCGCTGCTTGGGCCTGCACGCACCGCGTCCAGCCGGTTGACCTTTGCGCAAGGCTTCAACTCGCTGGGCACCACGCTGTTTCCCTGGTTCGGCGCCGCGCTGATCCTGGGCAGCCTGGCCAAGGTTTCGGCCGCTGATCTCACCGGCCCGGCGCTCGATGCCTATCGCACGGCGGAAAGCGGCGCGATCGTGAAGGGCTACATTGGCCTGGCCGTCGCCCTTGCCGTGGTTGCTGCCGTGGTGTGGTCGTTCCGCAACCGCCTACCTGCCGAAAAGCATGCTGAAAGTGCCGGCCTTGCCGGGCTCGACCTGCTCAAGCGTCCGCGCTTCGGCTTTGGCGCGCTGTGCATCTTCCTCTATGTCGGTGCCGAAGTGTCGATCGGCTCGCTGATCGTCAACTATCTGCGCCAGGCGCATGTCATGGGCCTGGAAGAAGCTGCCGCCGGTAAGCTGATCAGCGTGTACTGGGGCGGGGCGATGATCGGCCGTTTCATCGGCTCGGCCGTGCTGCGCAAGGTTTCGCCGGGCAAGGCGCTCGCCTGCAACGCTATCCTTGCTATCGCGTTGATAGCGCTGTCTACCCACACCAACGGCCTGCTTTCGGGCTACAGCCTGCTCGCCATCGGCCTGATGAACTCGATCATGTTCCCCACGATCTTCAGCCTCGCCTGCGAAAAGCTGGGATCGCGCGCGGCCGATGGTTCGGGCATCATCAACGTGGCGATCTTTGGCGGCGCGGTGCTGCCGCTGCTGACCGGCGGCGTTGCCGACGTGACGCACAGCCTGGCGCTGGCCCTGGTCATTCCGGCGGTCTGCTATGCCGTGATCGCCAGCTATGGCTGGTATGCGCGGCGCCCGGTGGCGTGATCACGCCTGCCTGACAAACCTGTCAGTTGCATGCACTGCCAAGGGGCGCGACCATCAGGTCGTGCCCCTTTTTTTGCACAACCGATGCGACCAAAAAGGCATTTGTGCCGCTACCGGCGCTGGGCCATGGTGCCCGCCAAACAGAAACACCGCGTAGATGCGGGAGCAGGAGCGCCCTTGATGTCTCAGGCTTTTGCCCTGACCGAAGACCAGCTTGCCATCCAGGACATGACACGCCGGTTCACCGCCGATGAGATTACCCCCCGTGCCGCGCGCTGGGATGAAGAGCATATTTTCCCGCGCGAGGTGATCCGCGCCACCGGCGAACTGGGCCTGGGCGGCATCTATGTGTCCGAAGCCGGCGGCGGGGTCGGCCTGGGCCGCCTGGAAGCGGCCTTGGTGTTCGAGGCGATGTCCTATGGCTGCCCCACCACGGCCGCGTTCCTGTCGATCCACAACATGGCCGCCTGGATGCTCGACAGTTTCGGCCCCGACGCGCTCAAGGCCCGGCACCTGCCCGGCCTCCTGGCGATGGACAAGCTGGGCTCCTATTGCCTGACCGAGCCTGGCTCGGGGTCCGATGCCGCAGCGCTCGCCACCACGGCGCGGCGCGATGGCGATGACTATGTGATCAATGGAACGAAGCAGTTCATTTCCGGCGGCGGGGTGAACGATATCTACCTGATCATGGTGCGCACCGGCGAGGATGGCCCGCGCGGCATTTCCTGCGTGCTGGTGGAAAAGGACACACCGGGCCTTTCGTTCGGCGCGCCGGAACGCAAGCTGGGCTGGAATGCCTCGCCCACCGCGCAGGTGATCCTGGAAAACGTGCGCGTTCCGGTCACCAACCGTTTGGGCGCCGAGGGCGAAGGCTTCCGCATTGCCATGGCGGGGCTCGACGGCGGGCGGCTCAACATCGGCGCCTGCTCGCTGGGCGGGGCGCAGCGCTGCCTGGATGAAGCCATCGCCTATGTGAAAGAGCGCCGCCAGTTCGGCCGCGCCGTGGCCGAATTCCAGAATACCCAGTTCGTGCTGGCCGACATGGCCACCGAACTGGAAGCCGCGCGCGCACTGCTCTATCTGGCTGCTGCCAAGGTCACCGCCGGCGCGCCCGACAAGACGCGCTTTTCCGCCATGGCCAAGCGCTTTGCCACCGATACCGGCTCGGCCGTGGTCGATCGCGCGCTGCAACTGTTTGGCGGCTATGGCTATCTGCGCGATTATCCGATCGAGCGGTTCTGGCGCGACCTGCGCGTGCACCGCATCCTGGAAGGAACCAACGAAGTCATGCGCCTGATCGTCGGCCGGGACCTGCTGCAATGACCCCTGATGTGATCGTGCGCCGCGATGGCGCGGCCGGCATCCTCTCGCTCAACCGCCCGCGCGCCATCCATGCGCTGACCCTGCCGATGGTCAGGGCGATGACCGATGCCTTGCTCGCCTGGCAGGATGATCCGGCGATCACCGCTGTGATTATCGATCATGCCGTCGCCCCCGATGGCGATCCCAAGCTGTCGCGCGGGTTCTGTGCCGGGGGCGACATCGCCCTGCTGCGCGGCTCTGCGCTGGAAGACGGCGGCGCAACGGGGCGTGATTTCTTCTTTCACGAATACCGCCTTAACCACCTGCTGTTCACCTATGCCAAGCCGGTGGTGGCTTTCATGGATGGCATCACCATGGGCGGGGGCGTGGGCATCTCGCAGCCGGCGCGCTGGCGTGTGGCCACGGCCAAGACGCGGCTGGCCATGCCCGAAACCGGGATCGGCCTGTTTCCCGACGTGGGCGGCGGCTGGTATCTGTCGCGCCTGCAAGGGCGGCTCGGCCAATACCTGGCGCTGACCGGGGCGCGGCTCGATGGCGCGGAATGCCTGTGGGCCGCGCTTGCCACGCACTATCTGGAGGAAAGCGCCCTGGCCAAGGCCAAGGCGCAGATCGCCGCGGGCGAAAGCGTTGGCGCCGCGCTCGATGCGCTGTCGGCCACGCCCGGGCCGGCGCCGATTGCGGCCCATGCCGACGATATCGCGCGCCATTTCATCCATGACAGCCTGGCTGACACGCTGGCTTCGCTGGCACGCGATCCCGGCAGTTTCGCCCAGGCGACGCTAGCCACACTCGCCACGCGCTCGCCGTTCTCCTGCGCGGTGTCGCTGCGGCAACTCGCCACCAGCCTGGCACTGCCCGATTTTGCCGCCAACATGGCGCTGGAATACCGGATCGGCGGGCGCATGATCGTGCGGCCCGATTTTGCCGAGGGCGTGCGCGCGGTGATCGTTGACAAGGACAATGCCCCGCGCTGGAACCCGGCCAGCGCCGCTGACGTGGCGCCCGCCGAACTCGACGCGATCTTTGCGCCCCTGCCGCATCAAGAGGAATGGACCCCGCTATGAGCTTTGAAACGATCCTGGTCGAAACCCAGGGGCCGGTGACGCTGATCACGCTCAACCGCCCGCAGGCCCTCAATGCGCTGAGCAGCCAAGTTCTGGCCGATCTGATCGCTGCCTTCGCCGCGTTCGAGGCTGATCCGGCCCAGCGCTGCGCGGTGCTGACCGGCTCCGGCGACAAGGCCTTTGCCGCCGGAGCCGATATCAAGGAAATGGCCGACAAGCCGGCAGCGGCATTCTATGCTGAAGACTTTTTCGAAGGCTGGACGAGCAAGCTGGTCAAGGCCACGCGCAAGCCGTGGATCGCCGCAGTCAACGGCTTTGCCCTGGGCGGCGGTTGCGAACTGGCGATGATGGCCGATTTCATCATCGCCAGCGACAATGCCAAGTTCGGCCAGCCGGAAATCAAGCTGGGTGTGGCACCGGGCATGGGCGGTTCGCAGCGCCTAGCCCGCGCCGTGGGCAAGGCCAAGGCGATGGACATGTGCCTGACCGGGCGCATGATGGACGCGGCCGAGGCTGAACGCGGCGGCCTGGTCAGCCGCGTGGTGCCCCATGCCGATCTCATGGCCGAAGCGCTCAAGACCGCGCAGGCGATTGCCGGCATGCCCCCGCTGGCGGCGATGATGAACAAGGAAATGGTCAACCTGGCGTTCGAAACCACGCTGGACCAGGGCCTCCTGGCCGAACGCCGCATGTTCCAGGTGCTCACCGCGACGCAGGACAAGGCCGAAGGCATGGCCGCCTTCGTGGAAAAGCGTCCTGCCAACTGGCAGGGCCGCTGAAACCTACACGAACATAACGGGAGAGGCTGCCATGGCGGCAATTGCATTCATTGGCCTGGGCAACATGGGCGGCGGCATGGCCGCCAACCTGGCAAAGGCCGGGCACGCCGTGCGCGCGTTCGATCTTTCGGCGCCTGCGCTGGCCGCCGCGCAGGACGCGGGCTGCACGCCCTGTTCCACCGTGGCCGATGCCGTGACCGGCGCCGATGTGGTGGTGACGATGCTGCCCAACGGGGCGATCGTGGGTGACGTGATCGAAAACCAGGTGATCGGCACGGCGCCTGCCGGCGCGCTGCTGATCGATTGCTCCACCATCGATGTTGCCACCGCGCGCCGCCTGGCCGAGGTGGCCAGCGCGGCAGGCCATCCCATTGTCGATGCGCCGGTTTCGGGCGGCATCGCGGCGGCGCGGGGCGGCACGCTGACTTTCATGGTCGGCGGCACCGACCAGGCCTTTGCCGCCGCGCAGCCGATCCTGGCGGCAATGGGCAAGGCGGTGATCCATGCCGGGGCGGACGGCGCGGGGCAGGCGGCCAAGATCTGCAACAACATGCTGCTGGGCGCCACGATGGTGGCGACGTGCGAAAGCTTCCGCCTCGCCGAGCGGCTGGGGCTGGACCTGCAGACCTTTTACGATATCGCGTCAAAGGCTTCGGGCCAGTCGTGGTCGATGACCAGCTATTGCCCGGTGCCGGGCGTTGGGCCGCAGACCCCGGCGGACAATGACTACCAGGGCGGCTTTGCCACGGCGCTGATGCTCAAGGACCTGCGCCTGGCGATGGGCGCAGCGCAGGAAGCCGGCGCGCCGGTGCCGATGGGGCACCTGGCGGAAAAGCTTTATGCCGCCTTTGCCGCCGATGGCCATGCTGACCGCGATTTTTCGGCGATCATCAAGACGCTTTGACTGGCGGCAAGGGGGCTTGATCGCCACCACCCCCAACCCCCTCCTCTAAAGAGGAGGGGGCTTTCAAATCAGCATCTTACTTCCCCCTCTTCTTCAGAGGAGGGGGTCGGGGGGTGGTGGAAGGCATGCCCAATCCCCGGATCAACCCGCCGGCAAGGTCACCTTGGCTTGTGGTGCATCGCGCAGGCGCAGATGCAGGGCGCCATCGGCTGGACGCGGCACTTTCAGGCTCGATCCGGTAAAGCCGGGCTGCACTGTTGCCGCGCGGGTGAAATCGCCATCGGCGCCCACGGCGTCGAGCAGGAACAGGTTGCGCCCGGTCAGCGTGCAGGGCAGCGAGCCGCCACTGTCGCAGGCAAAGCCGGTGATGCGCGGCAGGCGCGCCAGCGTGGCAAGCGGCTGCCAGGCGCCCAGCTGGCCATCGGCCTTGACCAGGCGATAGCGCAGCGGGCCAAAGCTGGCCGGGGGCAGATCACTGGCGCGCATCGTGGCGACCAGCACGGTGGGGTCGGTGGCCATCAGGCCCTTGGCCGTGGTCAGGCGCAACCCGCTCTGGCTGCCGGCAGGGGCCACCTCGATCGCATCGCTGCTGGCCAGCACGGTATTGGCGCCAGCGCGCACCGAGAAAACCAGCTCGGCGTCTTCGGGCAGCAGGTCGTCAGAGGCGAAGCGCAGGGGCCGCGTGCCGGGCGGAACCGGCGCAGCATTGACCGTGCGGCTGATCAGGTCGATGCGCGGCCGTGCCGGGCCGATCTTGATCGACACGGCCTGGGTGCGGCCATCGTCCAGCTTGATCTGTGCCTTGGCCGCCGTGCCGGCGTCACCGGCGCGGGTGTTGCCGCTCGTCGCCAGATGCAGGCGGTCGATCCGCCCGTCGCGCACCAGGCCATCGGGGCGGAACTCAACGTCGCCCAGGGTCAGCGCCACCACCTGTTCCAGGCGCTGGCCGGTGATCATCGCCTCGCTGTCGCCCGCGCGGATATCGACCGAATCGATCCGGCTGCTTTCCGCCCGCGCGCGCAGCGTGACATTGGCGGGCGTGCCCAGGCTCTGCTGGTGAATGTCCAGGCGCACTTCGCCGGTTTCACCCTCGGCCAAGGGCACGGTCACAGCCAGGTGCGTGGCATCGATCGCGCGATAGGTCACGCTGCGGCCGGTGGCGCTGTTGCCGATGCGCAGGCTGACATCATCGACGCAGCCCGGTGCCGCGCCTTCCAGGATCACTTCGTTGTCGCGCCCGGCCACCAGCGGCCCGGTGGCGTTGGCAGCGCGCGACCAGGCCCCGCCATCGGGGCGTTGCACCACATAATCGGGCCCGTCGAACGTGTCGAAGCCCCAGCGGCCGTGCATGTGCATGGTCAGCGTGGCGCCCGGCGGCAGGCTATCGGCGACCACGGCATAGCCGCCAAGGTCTGCCCGCGGGGCCAGGGGATATTCGCGCGTCGATCCGTCGGTGGCGGTCACTTTCACCGCCATGTCGTGGGCAAAGCCGGTGGCAAAGACCAGCGGTGCTCCTTCCACCGGCAGGACCAGGGCATTGCCCGGCGCGCAGATCGGACCCTTGGTGGGATTGCGCAGCTGCGGCGGGCTGTCTGCCCCGATCGCCGGCATGGCCATGACCATCACCGACTTGGGCTTGTTGAACGAGGGCGCGCTGTTGAGCTTGAGCGAGGCGGTCTCGCCCTTGAGTTCGGACAGCGTCGGCAGATAGTTGAACTGCGGGTTGCTGAACGCGCCGAACAGCTTGGCCAGATCGCGCACCACGCCGATATAGGGGCTGTAGAGGCCGGCACCGCCCTGCTGCGTGGTGCTGAGCGAGAGCGCCAGCGTGGTGGGCGCGCCGGTCAGCGTATCGGTCAGCGAATTGGTGTGGATGTCGCTGAGCACCAGGGTGTCCCGATCTTCCACCAGGCACGAGGCCTGCTGGTCCACCACCTTGGTCAGGCATTCCTCGTTCAGCTTGATCGACAGGCTGCGCGCCAGTGTCGGCGCCATGCGCTGAAGGTCTTCGGGGTGGGTGGCATTGTCGCCGTTGATCGCGTTGATGAAGGCGATCAGGCGCGCATGATCGAGCGAGGCCTGGTTGAGATCCTGGCTGGCGCGCACGAACTCACCCGGCTTGCCGCGCACCGCATCCACCAGCGTGCCTTGCGCACCGGTGGTTTCCGGCACGATCAGCACTACCATCTGGCGCGCGCCCTTAGGCACGGTCAGGTTGAGCGAATGCTCGTTCGCCTTGTCCTTCCACGTGCGCGCCACGCCGATCCATTCGCGTGGCGGCGGGTTGGTGGCGCCGCGCAGGAACGCCGAAACCACCATCAGGTGCGCGCCCTGGTCACCGGGCAGCGCGGCCGAAATGCGCAGGGTATCGCCTTCGGCCAGGCTGGGCACGCTGCTGATCGGCAGGTCCTGGCCGTTGCGGGTGACCATCACCTTGATATCCGGCCCAATCAGCTCAAAGCGGGAATCGGCGGCCCGGGCGCCGCCCATGGGGAGCACGGCGGCCACACTGGCCAGTGCCAGTGCCGAAGCGGCAGTGCGGAAACGAGAAAGGCCCGGTGCAAAGGATCTGGCAAACATCATCTGCGATTGTGTCCGCTGTGCCATGAAGGTCAAGGAATTATGGTCCGGTCCACTGCCCATCGCAGCGGATCTGCGCTGAACGGGGGATGAGCCAGGTTTCGGCCACCTGTTGGCCACGCCCGCCGCCGCCGGCACCGGCCTGCCCGGCAAAGGCCAGCGCGAGGCGGCCCTGCCGCGTCAAGGCGGCGGGGATCGCCACTTCGACAAAGGCGGGATTGCTGGGGCGCTG
>NZ_APCQ01000355.1:0-5856 GCF_000410615.1 Novosphingobium sp. B-7
CGGGCCATGGCTCAGGCCGCTTCTTCCAGCGGCACGAAATCGGGATAGAACGTCGGCGCGCGGGTGGACCAGCCCGGCGCCGTGGCTGCTGCCTCGCTGATCGATTGCAGCAGGTCCTTGCGCCGCAGCGGGCGGATCTGCGGCAGCGCCGCCGCGCCGCAAAATGCCGCCGGCAGCCAGGGCCGCACCTCTGCGCCCAGCAGGCGCTCATAGAGAAAGCGATAGGCGGAAAACCCGTCGAGCCGGTCCTGGCCCAGATCGAACGCGCTCAGGCGGATCAGCGCGCCCATGAACCGCTCGATGCCCTCGGCCGCCGGGCCTTCGGGCAGCATCGTGCGCAGCAGCTTGAGATCCTGGTAGACCACATATTGCGTGCGGATCGCCGCGGTCTCGGCCGCCGTGCGCGCCCAGATCTGGAAAGCATCGCGCCGGCCCAGCCCGATATCCAGGCTGCGCCGGATATAGCGCTGGGTCGCCGCCGGAAAACTGGCAAATTCGCGCAGTTCGTTCAGCAGCTGGGTGGCAGTCTGGTGGTGAGACATGGCGCGCTCCGATGCGGCGGTCCGTGCCGTTCGCACCTGTCCCGCCGATAGGACAAACGCTACGCCTCGATAGTTAGCGCGCCATTAATCAGCCCATGCGCACGGGCCCCGCCCGCCGGTTATGGCAAACTGCACCACAGCCCGCAGCGCTCTGGTTCAGCTGCGGGTGTACCGGAAATACCAGATTTCATGGCCTTGGGCGCGGGCCTTGGCGGCATAGCGGGTTTCCGGCCAGCCGCCCGGGCGCTGCTGGAAATCCTGCGCGGTCTGCGCCTGCCAGCGGAACTGGTCGGTGTGGCGGCGCATCACCATCAGCGCGTGGCGCAGATAGATCGGATGGTCGGTGCCAAAGCGGAATTCGCCGCCCGGCTTGAGCTTGCGCGCGAACAGATCGACCGGGCCGTCGTTCATCATGCGCCGCTTGGCGTGGCGCGCCTTGGGCCAGGGATCGGGATGCAGCAGATAGAGGAACGACAGCGCGCCATCGGGCACGCGTTCCAGCACTTCCAGCGCATCGCCGTGGTGGATGCGCACATTGCCCAGCGGCGGATGGGCGCCATTGTCGCCATCCACATGGGTCAGCGCCTGCGCCACACCGTTCAGGAACGGCTCGGCGCCGATAAAGCCATGGTCGGGCAGCAGGTCGGCGCGATAGGCCATGTGCTCGCCGCCGCCAAAGCCGATCTCGAAATGCAGCGGGCAATCGTGCCCGAACAGCGCCTGGGCCGTGACCGGGCCTTGCGCCGGCACCGCGATGCGGGGCAGCAGGGTATCGACCAGGGCCTGCTGGCCCTGGCGCAGGGGCTTGCCCTTGGCGCGGCCGTAAAGGCGGTTGAGCGTGGTCGGATCGCCGGATTTGTGTGCCGTCATGGGGCGCAGCCGATGGCAGGGGCGCGCGTTGCGGTCAATGCCCGGCGCACATACCGCACGGTTTCGCTTGATCTGTGATCGATCTTGGCAATGATCGGCCATGGCCACCGCACCGCTGATCGATCGCCCGCACACCTACTATTCCGCCAGCCTGGGCGACGATACTGCCTGGCCAGTGCTGCAAGGTGATCACAGTGCCGATGTCGTGGTGATCGGCGGCGGCTTTACCGGCGTCAACACCGCCTTGGAACTGGCCGAACGCGGGCTGTCGGTGGTCCTGGTAGAAGCCAACCGCATCGGCTGGGGCCAAAGCGGGCGCAACGGCGGCCAGGTAACCGGCAGCCTTTCGGGCGAAGGCGAACTGCGCAAGCAGTGGAAACGCCGCCTGGGCGCAGAACTTGACGATTTTCTCTGGTGGCTGCGCTGGCACGGGCAAGACGTGATCGCCGCGCGCGTTGCCCGCTATGGTATCGCGTGCGACCTCAAGCACGGGCACATCCATGCCGCGATGAAGCGCTCGCACATGGCCGAGTTGGAAGAAACTTTTGCCCAGGCCTGCGCGCGCGGCATGGGCGATGATGTCGTGCTGCTCGATGCGGCCGGCATGCGAGACCACCTCGAAAGCCCGCGCTATTGCGGCGGCCTGCTCAACAGCCGCAACATGCACCTGCATCCGCTCAAGCTGTGCCTAGGAGAGGCCAAGGCCGCTGCACAGCTCGGCGTGCGCCTGTTCGAGGGCTCACCGGTTGTCGACATCGTCCACGGGCCGCGCCCCCGCGTGGTCACCGCCCAGGGTAGCATCAGCGCCGCGCAGGTGATGATCGCTGGCGATGTCTATCACAAGCTGGAGCGCAAGGCGCTGGGCGGGCTGATCTTTCCAGCGGTGGGCGGCATCGTCACCACCGAACCGCTGGGCGATGCAGCCGCCGCGATCAACCCGCACGATCTGGCCGTCTATGATTGCCGCTTCGTGCTCGATTACTATCGCCTCACCGCCGATGGACGCCTGCTGTTTGGCGGCGGCGCCAATTATTCGGGCCGCGAATCGCGTTCGTTCGCCGATGAATTGCGCCCGGCGATCGAGGCAACGTTTCCGCGGCTCAAGGGCGTGAAGATCGAGCACGCCTGGTCCTGCGCCATGGGCATCGTCATCAACCGCGCACCACAACTGGGCAAGCTGGCCAGCAACGTGTGGTATGCCCAAGGCTATTCCGGCCACGGCGTCGCCACCAGCCACGTCGTGGCCGAAGTCATGGCCGAGGCCATCGCCGGCACCCTGGAACGCTTCGACATTTTCGCCGCACTCAAGCCGCTGCGCGTGCCGCTGGGCGACTGGCTGGGCAACCCGCTGCTGATGCTGGGCATGCGCTGG
Source organism: Novosphingobium sp. B-7 (assembly GCF_000410615.1). Lineage (NCBI taxonomy): Bacteria > Pseudomonadati > Pseudomonadota > Alphaproteobacteria > Sphingomonadales > Sphingomonadaceae > Novosphingobium > Novosphingobium sp. B-7. The sequence continues at coordinate 2,785 of NZ_APCQ01000355.1, forward strand.
TATCTGCTGCTGGAGAAGTTCCGCTAGGGGTTTGACCGCAGACTGATTGCAGATTTTCAGAATTTAAGAAGACGAGTATTTCGCGCAGAGGCGCAGAGATTCCATTTATCTCTGCGCCTCCGCGCCTCTGCGCGAATCAGATTGGGTCAAACCCAAATATTGCGGTATAGTGTGCATGTCCGAAAGCGCCCAAATGTGGACATCTACGGCAGTAAATCGTGTAAGAAGTCCAGTGTCATGTCGTTTCCGCTAGAAGCTAAAAGCTCAGAGCGACCATTTTTGACATGATGAAGTTCAATGTGGCCGTTTTCGCGATCCTCGATCTTCCGGACGCCGTCGAGCACGCACAGCACTCCGAAGACAGCCGCCCTCGCCGCGTCTTGGCCGAACTCTTCGACGAGGGCGCGCTCGGGGCCGCTAAGGTTTTTCATCCATCCGGAACGCCGCGACCTCTCCTCCGAACGAAGTCGTCCCGGCGGATTTTGCCAAGTTTTCACAAGCTCGACAGATAGTCTATCCAGCACAACTAGCTGGAGCAGGTCTACAAAAGCTCTCTGGTCCATAAAAGACATTTACGCGCAAGAGTGCCGATGCTCAATGTCCGCTTCCCTCCGACCTAGGCGATTCCTGGCGCAAGCGACATCGATAAACAAATGACCGCTTCCGACGCGCCAACTGAGGCGCCCGAACGTCGGCTATTATGCCGATTGTGGCGGAGGACCGGGAGATGGCCAGATCGGCTACTCGCGCCCATTTGAGGACATACTGGCGTTTTGCACAAGCAGAACAGCTGGACCCCGGATCAAGTCCGGGGTGACGGAAAATATAATTGAAATAAAAACTTATCACCCCGGACTTGATCCGGGGTCCAGCTTGATAACGTGCACCATGCCTGCAATCACCGCGCAAAGGCAGCCAGCCACCAAAACACGACACATCCGCCCGGCAGCACGGCCGTAGATTCATCCGCTCGACGCTCGCCCGCACACCCAATGTTACACGTGAAACACCAAACGAAAACGGCCCGTCGTGGGAACGGGCCGCTTCGGGATTGTGCGCAGAAAAAGGGATCAGGCCGCTTCGATAGCCGTCATGTCGTCGGGATCGCGCAGCACATAGCCGCGGCCCCAGACGGTTTCGATGTAGTTCTCGCCGCCGCAGGCATGGGCCAGCTTCTTGCGCAGCTTGCAGATGAACACGTCGATGATCTTGAGTTCCGGCTCGTCCATCCCGCCATAGAGATGGTTGAGGAACATTTCCTTGGTCAGCGTGGTGCCCTTGCGCAACGAGAGCAGTTCCAGCATCGCGTATTCCTTGCCGGTCAGATGCACGCGCGCGGCGTCCACTTCCACGGTCTTGGCGTCGAGATTGACCGAAAGCTTGCCGGTGCGGATGACCGATTGCGAATGGCCCTTGGACCGACGCACCACCGCGTGGATACGGGCGATCAGCTCTTCGCGGTGGAACGGCTTGGTCACATAATCGTCAGCACCGAAGCCGAACGAGCGGACCTTGGAATCCATTTCGGAAATGCCCGAAAGGATCAGTACCGGCGTCTGCACCTTGGCGACGCGCAGCTTTTTCAGCACGTCATACCCGTGCATGTCGGGCAGGTTCAGGTCGAGCAGGATGATATCGTAATCATACAGCTTGCCGAGATCGAGGCCTTCCTCCCCCAGGTCGGTGGAATAGACGTTGAACCCTTCGGCCGTCAGCATCAATTCGATAGCCTTGGCCGTTGCCGGCTCGTCCTCGATCAGCAGCACGCGCATGGATCAGCCCCTTCTTGCCATTCCCCGGCACAGCCCCCCTACTGAGGCGCATGCCCATCATTAACCATATGACCTATGAACATGAAAGGTTAATTTAACGTAAGCACAGGTCCGGTGTCGGCAGCCATTTGCCAGCAATCATCGCTGCAAACCCCGCCCTCGTCGCATTCCCGCAAATCCTTACCGCGCCGCTTCCCCCAAAGCGACAACGGCAAGGCTTGCGAAGACCAATCGTAAGCCCACACGGTTAACGTGCTTTTCCATGCGCCATCGGGAAGAACGGCAATGGCAGGCGAGGATTCGCGACGCGAAAACGCTCAATCGGCGGCAATGCCCAGGCGCGCGGCGGCATCACGCAGCTTTTGCGCATTGGCAGGCTGGGTCTTGACCGCCGCCAGCCCCTTGGCCAGCGCCTTGGCTGCGTCATCGCGCCGGTCCTGCTGCACACGACTGCGAATCAACAGAATCCAGCCATCGACGTTGCCGGGGTTGCGCGCCAGCCGCGCTTCCAACCCATCGACCATGCCGCGCTCCATCGCCGCACGCGTGCCGCTGTCCACGCCGCCGGTCTGCGCGCCCGACGCGGTTTTCAGCTCGGCATGGGCCGGCCCCGGCAGCGCGCCTTTGCGGCGCTCGGCATCCTTGCCCTTGCCCTTTTCCTTGGTCTTGTCCTTGTCCACCTTGGGCAGGCGGGCCTGGGCATCGGCAATCGCCAGGCGCTTTTCCACCTCGATATGGTGGCGCTTGCCCACGCTGCGGATCACGCTGCGGATATCGCTGGCATAGGGCGCGTCGGGCGCCGTTTCGCTCAGCTGCGCAAACCATGCGCGCAGGGCACGGCGGTGCTGGCCGGCCAGATCGAGCGACAGCGCCTTGAAATAGCGCGCACGCGCATTCTTGGGATCGATCGCCAAGGCCTTGTCAAAGGCGATTCGCGCCCCGCGCGGCATCTGCCCTTCGCGGCGCGAAGCCATGACCAGCGCCTCGCCCAGGAACGAAAAGCTTTCGGCATGATCGGGATCGAGCGCCGTGGCCTTGCGCAACGCGCGCGCCGCGTCCTTGTAGCGGGCGTTCTGGAAATAGGCCCAGCCCAGCATGCGCCAGCCCTGCACGTCTTCGGGCTCGTCCTTCAGGCGCTGTTCCATCCGCGTGATCGTATCATCGACCACGGGCGAGGGTTCCGGGCTCGGCTCGGCATCGGGCGCCGCGTTCGAGGCGTCGGCCGCAGGCGCACTGGCATCGGGCAGCGGCGCGGGCACTGCACTGTCGAGCACCACCGGCGTCACTTCCGGCCGCTCGG
>NZ_KE148452.1:0-291 GCF_000410615.1 Novosphingobium sp. B-7
CGGGCAGGCTGCCGCCCGGGCCGGTGAACGCCAGCGCCAGCGCCGTGCCCGACAGCATCATCGCCACCGACAGGCCGAGCGACAGGCGCCACCAGGCCGGTTCGGGCGCGGGCGCTTCTTCATCCTCGTCCACGTCGATCAGGTCACCGGCGGCATCCCACAGGCGGCGGGCAAACACGAACAGCAGCGGCACCAGCAGGCCGCCGGGCAGGCCGAACAGCACCAGCACGCGTTCCGCCGCCCAGGCGCCGGGCAGGCCCATCCAATTGTCCACCGGGCTGCCCGAGGCGG
>NZ_KE148452.1:451-726 GCF_000410615.1 Novosphingobium sp. B-7
TTTCCCGCCGCCAGGCGCGGTCGAACGGTTGGGGGTGAGTGCCCGCGAAGCCATGATGCTGAATATTCCCTTCTGGCGCCATCATCGCCCCAAGCGCTGCCGGGGTCAAGAATCGCCCAAGAAAACCCACGGAATTGCGCGGATTTTCACGACAGTCCGTCGATTGCGGCCCAGCCCTGCACGGCACCCTGGCGTGGCAGGCGGCGCGCGGCGGCGCGGTTCATCCCGCCCAGCGCCAGGACCGGCACCGGGCTGTGGCGCGCCAGCAGCAGGAA
>NZ_KE148453.1:0-292 GCF_000410615.1 Novosphingobium sp. B-7
CCGGCACGCTGGCCGCCCCGATGGTGGCACAGGTGCGCCGCCGCCTGCACGAGGAAGAGCGCGGCAGCCGCTTTGCCGCCGATCTTACGCTGCGCCACGGCCATGATGGCGCCTGGGACGTGGTCGTGGCCCAAGGCGCGTTGCGCGGCGGCAGCGGGCAGGCGCTGCTTGGTCTCAACAAGGTGCGCGTGTTTGGCAGCAGCGCGGCGACGCCCCGCTTTGCCGGCAATTTCGTGACCGGGGGCAATGGCCTGCCGCGCCTGTCAGGCACGATGGAGCGGCTGGGGAACCG
>NZ_KE148453.1:461-18921 GCF_000410615.1 Novosphingobium sp. B-7
CAACGGCGCCTATGGCCGCCATGGCGCGCTGGCGCTGTGGCGGCGCTGCATTCAGCCCGCGTTCGATTCGCTGGAACTAGGCCAGATGGCGATCGACGGGCAGACGCTCACGGTGTGCCCGGTGGGCGGGCAGGCGATCGTTTCTGCCGGAAGCACGCCGCTGCGCGTGGCGCTGGGCACATCGGCCTTGCGCATGACCGGGCGCATGGGCGAAACCCCGCTGCGCCTGGAAACCGGGGCCGTGGGCCTGGCCTGGCCCGGCACGCTCACCGCGCGCGGCGTCAACGTGGCGCTGGGACCAGAGGCCACCGCCACCCGCCTGACCCTGGCCGACCTTACCGCGCGGCTGGGCAAGGATTTCACCGGCAGCTTTGCCGGGGTGGAAGCGCGCATGGCCGCCGTGCCGCTCGATATCACGGGCGCCACCGGCACCTGGCGCTTTGCCGATGGCAGGCTCGCGCTGGCCAATACCACATTCGACCTGACCGATCGCGCCAGCCCGGCCCGCTTTGCCAAGCTGGCCGCGCGCGATGCCACGCTGACGCTGGCCGATGGGCGAATCGCCGCGCAAGCCGTGCTGCGCGATGCACGCAGCGGCCGCCCGGTCACCACCGTCAATGTCGAGCATGATCTGGCGCACGCCACCGGCCATGCCGATCTGGTGGTGGACAAGCTGGTGTTCGACAAGGACCTCCAGCCCGCGCAACTGACGCCCCTGGCGCTGGGCCTGATCGCCAATGCCAACGGCGCGATCACCGGCAAGGGGCGGATCGACTGGCAGGGCGACAAAGTCACCTCGTCTGGCCGATTCGGCAGCCAGGGCCTGGATTTTGCCGCTGCGTTCGGCCCGGTGAAGGGCCTTTCCGGCACGCTGGACTTTACCGACCTGCTGGCGATGGAAACCGCCCCGCACCAAATCCTCAAGGTTGCCTCGATCAATCCCGGCGTGGAAGTGACCGACGGCAAGGTCGATCTGCAGCTCAAGGCGGGCCAGGTGGTGCAGCTCAACGGCGCGCAGTGGCCGTTCATGGGCGGGCGCCTGTCGCTCGAGCCGACCACGCTGCGCTTTGCCCTGGCCGAGGAACGCCGCTTTGCCCTGGTGATCGAGGGGCTGGATGCGGCGCAGTTCGTCTCGCATATGGAAATGGCCAATATTTCGGCCACCGGCACGTTCGATGGGCGCCTGCCGGTGGTGTTCGATGCCACGGGCGGGCATATCGTCGGCGGGGCGCTGGCCTCGCGCGGGGGCGGCAATGTCTCGTATGTCGGCGCGCTGACCTACAAAGACCTCTCGTTCATGGCCAACTATGCATTCCAGGCGCTGCGGTCCCTGGATTACAAGCACATGACCATCGCCCTGCGCGGCGATATCGCCGGCGATTTCGTTACCCAGGTGCAGTTCGGCGGGGTGAGCCAGGGGGCAGGGGCCAGCCGCAACTTCTTCACGCGCCAGATCGAAGGTCTGCCGATCCAGTTCAATCTCAACGTCCGGGCGCCGTTCTACAGCCTGCTGGGCACCTACAAGTCGATGTATGACCCCTCGGTTGTGGCCGATCCCCGCACCGTGGGCCTGCTCGATGCCAAGGGGCGCGTCGTGCCACGCACGCCAGCATCGGCCGCCTCGCCGGCCGGCCAGCCCGCCATTCAGCCTTCAGCAAGTGGAAACATGCCATGAGCCGCAAATCGCATTGCCCTCTCTTGACCGTGCATCATGGCACTGCAACGATTGCCGGGTGCAACGGCCAAAAGGGGGGTGCTGACGTGAGGCGCAAGGTTCTGGCCGCAGGCGCGCTGGCAGGGTTTGCCGCAACGCTGTGCGGATGCATTTCCGTCAAGGCGCCGGATAAGCCGATCGTCATCGAGCTGAATATCAATATCAAGCAGGAAGTCGTCTATCGCCTGGCCGGGGATGCCAGCCAGACGATCGACAAGAACAAGGACATCTTCTGAGATGGCACGCACCACTGCTTTTTCCGCTCTCATTGCCGCCGCCGTGGCTTTGCCGCTGGCGATCGCCCCCGTGGCCGCGCTGGCGCAGCGCGATCCGGCCTATGCCGCCGCGCGTTCCGCCGGCCAGGTGGGCGAGAAGATGGATGGCTATCTCGGCTACGTCACCCCGCCGAGCCCCGCGCTCAAGGCGGTGGTCGAGGATATCAACCTCAAGCGCCGCGCGGTCTATTCCGAAAAGGCCCAGGCCCAGAAGGCGACGGTGGAGGAATATGCCTTTACCTCGGGCTGTCTGCTGATTGCCCAGACCCAGCCGGGCGAGAAGTATCAGGCGCCCAATGGCACCTGGCAGACCCGCACCAGCGCGCCGCCGCAGCGGGATTCGCGCTGTCTGTGAAAATATCGTCTTTCCAGTGCCTTGCGATTGGTATGTCGCAAGATTGACGCAAACGTATGCGTGCAACTGTGGCAAGTTCGGCGCACGGCGGTTGACTCGGGAAAACCCCCCGCCTAAGGGGCAGGCGCCCTCGGCGGGATGCCGTTGCGCATGATATGCCCTGTTGGGTGAACGGACATACCCTGTCCGATCCTTTGGCGGAGCATGGCATGAGTGACGAACAGACCGACGCAGAGCCCATCGGTGAGGATGCACGCCTTTCCAACCTGAACGCGCGGCTTGATGCTGCACGCCAGAAGGAACAGGTGCGCAGGCCAACGCCAGACCAGGCAAAGTCCGACGCGAACTATCGCATGGGCAACCGGGTCTTGGCCGACCTGATCGGCGGGCTTGCGGGCGGCGCGTTCATTGGCTGGGTCATCGACCAGTTTGCCGGAACGCGACCATGGGGGCTTCTGGTGATGCTGTTTGTGGGGATGGGCGTGGCCTTCCGCAATATCATCAGGATCTCGAACGGGCGTTCCTGATCGGGTCTTTGCATCCGATGGGTTTCCGGCCATTACACTGGCCGGAGCAGGGGGCGCCTTGGTGTTTTTGCGCGTAACGGGGACAAGCACTGTGGCCGAAGGAAAGGTCGATCCGGTACACCAATTTACGATCGAGCCGCTGTTTGGCACCGATCATTGGGCGATTGCCGGTCATAACATTGCTTTCACCAACTCGGCGCTGTGGATGGTCATCACCACCCTGGTGCTGATCGTGTTCGTGGGTGGTGGCGCCAAGAAGGCCCAGGTTCCGGGCCGCTGGCAGATGGCTGTCGAAGGGCTGACCGGCTTTGTCGATACGCTGCTGCAGTCCAACATCGGTGACGCGGGCCGCAAGTACCTACCCTACGTGTTCTCGCTGTTCACGTTCATCCTGTTTGCCAACCTGCTCGGCCTGCTGCCGCTGGCGCTGGTCGGCATCCATCCCTTTACCGCCACCAGCCACTTTACCGTGACCGGTGTGCTGGCGATCATGAGCTTTGCGATCGTGCTGATCGTGGGCTTTGCCAAGCACGGCTTCCACTTCTTCTCGCTGTTCGTGCCCCATGGCACGCCGGCGGTGATGGTGCCGGTGATCTTCCCGATCGAGCTGATCTCGTTCCTGGTGCGTCCGTTCTCGCTCGGCCTGCGACTGTTCGTCGCGATGATGGCCGGTCACGTGCTCCTCGAAGTGCTCTCGGGCTTCGTCATCTCGGGCACCAATGCGGGCGTGGGAACCTTCTTCCTGGCCGGCGTGCCCAGCTTCCTGCTGATGATCGGCATCTGCGCCCTGGAATTGCTGGTTGCCGGCATCCAGGCCTACGTTTTTGCCCTGCTTACCTGCGTCTATCTCAACGACGCGGAAAACCTTCACTGACCGTCACCACCACCTGATACCGCTTCACACCGGTTTACGACAAAGAGGGAGTTTTTATCATGGACGCACAGAGCGCAAAGCTTCTCGGCGCTGGTCTCGCTGCCATTGGCGCCGGTCTGGCCTCGCTGGGCGTGGGCAACGTCTTCGCCAAGTTCCTCGAAGGCGCGCTGCGCAATCCGGGCGCCGCTGATGGCCAGCAGGGCCGTCTGTTCATCGGCTTCGCCGCCGCCGAACTTCTGGGCCTGCTCTCGTTCGTCGTTGCGATGATCCTGATCTTCGTTGCCTGAGGCAGCGAAGCGGACCATTGATTGACATCCGGCCGGCGTAAAACCCGGCCGGCCAGAACGACAGACAGGAAGCGCGGACCAACGCGATGCCCCAGATAGCCCAACTCGCCGCTACCTATGCCAGCCAGATCTTCTGGCTGCTGGTGTGCTTTGGCCTGGTCTTCTTCGTCATCGGCCGGGGCATGCTCCCGGGCGTGGTGTCGACGATCGACCAGCGCAACAAGCAGATCGCCGACGATCTTGGCGCGGCGGAAGCCGCCCGGGCCGCCGCCGACGCCGAAGAACAGGCCTGGCGCATTGCCGAAGGCAAACAGCGCGCCCAGGCGCATGACCTGATCGCCGCCGCCAAGGCCGAGGCTGCCCGCAACACGCAGGCTGCTCTCGATGCCGCATCGGCGCGGATCGAGGAAACCACTGCCGCAGCAGAGGCGCGCATTGCCGCCGCCCGTGCCGCCGCGCAGGGGGAAGTGCAAGACGTGGCCGCGCAGGCCGCGCAGGATATCGTCAGCCGCCTGGCGGGCCTTTCGGTTTCGGCCGAAGACGCGCGCGGTGCGGTGCAGGGAGTGCTCGCTCATGGCTAACGCGACCGCCACGACCGCCACGGTCGAACAGCACGCCGGCGGCCATGAAGCAGCCGAACCCACCATCCACGGCATCGGTGCCGGCGCGATTGTTGCCGCTGCCATGTTCGTCTTCCTGCTGATCCTGGCGTGGAAGAAGGTGCCGGGCACGATCACCAAGGGCCTCGACAACCAGATCGCCGCGATCCGCCGCGAACTGGCCGATGCCAAGGCGCTGCGTGCCGAAGCCGAAGCGCTGCGTGCCGAATACGCCGCGCGCATCGCCAACGCGGAAAAGGACGCGGCCGCCATGCTCGAGCATGCGCGCACCGAATCCGCCGCGATCGTGGCCAAGGCCGAAGCCGATACCCGCGAGGTCATTGCCCGCCGCGAGAAGATGGCTTCGGACAAGATCGCCGCTGCCGAACGCGCCGCGGTTGACGATCTGCGCGCCACGGCCGCTGCTGCTGCTGCTTCGGCCGCTGGCCAGATCATCGCTGCCCGCCACGGCGCCGATGCTGACCGCGCGCTGGTCGACAACGCGATTGCCGGACTGACCCACTAAGCAGTCCTGCGCCAGGCGCATCAAACAAGGCCCCGCCGGGAAACCGGACGGGGCCTTTTTGCGTCAGCCTTGAAAGCGCCTTGGCGCGGATAGGCACCACGGCAAAAGGCCCGGAACGCCACATGGGCATTCCGGGCCTGTCTACTGCTGCTGCTGGCTGTGCCTAGCGCGGCAAGCGCAGCGTGAAAGCGGCGTCCTGTGCGTTGCGCCCCACCACCAGCGGCACGGCATCGCTGCCCGGCACGCTGCGCAGGATATAGGGGCTGGGTTCGATCGTGGCGGTGGCGCTTTCGCCGGGCGCCAGGTGCAGCTTGGCAAAGCCGACCAGGGCATAGGGGCTTTGCGCCAGATAGGCCTGGATCACCTCGCTGCCGGCGTGGGTGCCGGTGTTGGTCACCTCCACCACGATCCGGCCATCGGCGATGCGGGCCTCGCCCAGGGCAAAGCTGGTATAGCCCATGCCGGCACCAAGCGGAAACAGCGCGGCATTGCCCTGCGCCTTGAGGCCGCGATAGCCAACCAGCAACCCGTCATCATAGCGCAGGTCACCCCCGTCATCAGGCGTCAGGCCATAGGCGGGATAATCAGCCTCTTGCGCCGCCAGGGTCATCGGCAGGCGGCCACCGGGTTCGCGCGTGCCGATCAGCACGTCGGCCAGGGCCTTGCCGAAGTTCTGCCCCGGATACCAGGCCACCAGCAACGCGGCGGCATCCGTGGCAAAGCTGGCGTCAAACGCGTGGCCGACGTTGACCACGATCGCCGTGCGCGGATTGGCCGCGCGCACGGCCTGCGCCAAGTGCAACTGCGCCGGATCGAGCCGGGTGTCGCTGCGGTCCTTGCTTTCCACGCTGGCATCGGCGGTTTCGCCCAGCATCAGCACCACGGCATCGGCCTGGGCTGCCGCGGCAATGGCGCGGGCGAGCATGGCATCGGGCGTATCGGGCGCCCGCACGCCATACCACAGGCCTTGTACGCGGGCCGGGGCATAACGCAGTTCCACTTCGACCAGCACGCGCTGCCCGGCGCTGAGCGTCACGACGCCTTCAGCGGCATCGCCGGCCTTGAGCACGCCCATGATGTCGGACGCTGCCGGCTGGACATCGCGGCGGACGATTTCGACGCCATCGACCTTGAGCACCACCGGGCCGGTTGCGCCGGCATAGAAGCGATGCGCGCCATCGCCAGACGCGACATACCAGCCGCTGGCACGCACGGCGCCGGTCTCGTTGAAGCGGCCCTGATCGTGCACGCCATGGAACCAGACCAGCGAATTGGTCGCCCGCGTCTCACGCGAGAGTGGTTCTGCGGTGAGATCGTGTCCGGCGAAGTATTCCACGGTCAGGCCGGTCGTGCAGCCATCGCCCAGGTCCAGCGCCGGGGTCACCGGCATGGCGGGAAGGCGCGGCTGGGGATCGACGCCCGGTTCGTGTACGATCGCCATGTGCTGACCCAGCGTGGCGGTGATCGCTTCGAGCGGCGTGAGCGCATCCGGGGTCACGGCGATGCGGGCAAAGGTGCCGCCCTGATAGCACGGCGCCGTGGCATTGGGGCCGATCACCGCCAGCGTGCGGATCGTCGGCGCGAGCGGCAGCAGGCCATCGTTGCGCAGCAGCACGAAGCCTGCCGCCGCGCCGGCGGTGAGCAGTTCCTCGCTATCGAGCGTGGCGGGTGTCTTGGCGCCGCCAAAACGCTGGTTGAAGCGGATCACCCGTTCGGCGGCGTCCTGCACACGGTCTGCACTGACCAGGCCTTGGGCCACGGCATCTTCCGCCTTGGCACCCAGGAAGCGGGCGGGGCCGGGCATTTCCAGGTCCAGCCCGGCGTTGAGCGTGGCCGCGGTGGAATGCGTGGCGAAGAAATCGCTCATCAGCACGCCGCCATAGGCCCATTCATCGCGCACGATGGCCAGCGGGCCCGAAGCCTCGGCACACCAATCGCCGTTGACGTGGTTGTAGGCGGTCATGATGCCGCCGCAGCCGGCGGTGCAGGCCATTTCGAATGGCAGCAGATAGACCTGGCGCAGCGTGGCATCGTCCACCACGCAGTTCATCGTGTCGCGCTGGGTCTCGCTGTCGTTGCAGACAAAGTGCTTGGCCACGGCAGCGGTGCCGGTGGACTGGATGCCCCGCACCCAGGCCGCGCCGCACAGCCCGGTAAGCAGCGGATCTTCCGAATAGTATTCGAACGCCCGCCCGGCGAGCGGGCTGCGCGCCATGTTGACGTTGGGTGCAAGCAGCGCATCGACACCCATGGTGATGGCATCGTTGCCCACCAGCGCGCCCATCTGCGCCACGAGATCGAGATCCCAGCTGGCGCCCTGCGCCACCGGGGCGGGGGTGAGCACGGAAACGTCGCGTTCGTCCACCCGGCCGCTGGCCACGCCCATCGGGCCATCGGCCAGCATCAGGCTGCGGGCGTTGCGTTCGGGAACGGCGCCGGTGGTCCACATCGTGGCGCCGGCCGTGAGGCGGGCGGCGTCGGCAAGGGAAAGCGTCATGCGGCACCTTTGGCAAATTGCATGATCTGACGGGCCTGCATGGCAACAGCTGCGGCGATTTCGGGATCAGCCAGGCTGCCATCGGCGGCGAATGGTTTTTGCGCCACGGTGTTGACGGCAATGCCCAATGGGGTGGGCCAGCCGCGCATGGCATGGGTAATGCCGCGCAGCGCGGCCAGGGTCACGCCAGTGGCCTGCCAGCCGGCGGCGCTCACCACCAGCCCGACCGGGCGGCCATCGAAATAGGGGCGTGCGTCGCGCGCCAAGTCTTCGAGCAGGTCGATCGCGTTCTTGACCAGGCCCGATACCCCGCCGTGATAGCCGGGTGAACCGATCACCACCGCGTCGGCATCACGCACGGCATCGACCAGGGCGCGCTCGCCCGTGGTGCGTTCGGTGCTTTCCGGGTTGAAATGGGGCAGGGCCTTCAAGGCGCTGCCACCGAACATCTGCGTCTGGGCGCCCATGCTTGCGCACGCGTCCAGCACCGCCGCCACCAGGCGTTCGGTGCTGGAGCCATCGCGCAGGGTTCCGCCGATCCCCACGATCTTCATGGCGTTCACGCTCCCTTGAGGGCCGGGATGACCTTGCTGCCCATCAGGTCAAGCGTCTGCTTGCCCAGGCGCAGGCGCTCGGCGGTCAGCGGCCCGGTGGTGGTGCCGCACAGCACGTTGCCGATGCCCAGTTCGGCATAGGGGCGCAGATGCTCGATCACCGTTTCGGGCGAGCCATAGAGACACCATGTGCCGATCCAGTCGTCGGTCAGCGCGTTGGGGGTGCGGTCGGTCTTGGTATTGGCTTCATCGTTTTCGGCGCGGGCGTTGAATTCGGCCTCGCGCTCGATCGCGTCCTGGTAGGAACGCAGGATCACCATGAGTTCCTCGCGCGCCTGCTCGTCGGTCTCGGCCACGTGCACCGCCTGATAGGTGTGCGTCGTCCACGACAGCGCATCCTTGACCACGTCATCGCTGTGACCGGCTTCCAGCAGCAGGCCCTTGTAGATGTCGAAGTACTTTTTCACATGCGTGAACGGTTCGGTGCCGCCGATCTTGGGCGGGGTGAACGCGGGGATGAAGGCCGGCCAGCCATGGCGGGCGGCGCGTCGGGCACTGCTTTCCTTCATCGCCACCGGCATCAGCCGGGCATGCTGTTCGCCATAGGGCGAGGGCGTGATGCGTTGCAGCACGCGGCCCTGGTAGGGCCCGTTGTCGATCCGCACCGCAGGATCATCCATGCGCTTGGCCCACAGCTCCTCGGCCACGGCAAGATTGGCTTCGGCGAGCGGGCCGGCGTCCTTGTAGTTGACGTTGAAGCCGATCATTTCCTCGGGCGTGGTGCCCGAACCGACGCCGACCAGCAGCTTGCCCTTGGTGAGATGATCGAGCACGTTGACGCGCTCGGTAAAGCGCACGGGATGGTGCAGCGGCACCGAGACCACCGAAAAGCCAAAGTGCATCTGCGGCAGGCGCGCGGCGAGATAGCCGGCCAGGATGAAGCTGTCGCTCGCCACCGGCATATAGCCGTTGAAGTGGTGGTCGGGCATGAAGATCGCCTCGAACCCGTTGGCGGCGGCCTGTTCGGCGTGGTCGATCAGGTCGGTGATCAACCGGCCATCCTCGGCCGGGCTCATCGAACGGGCATTCAGGAACACGGAAAAACGCATGATCTCTCCCCAAGAAGTCGGCGCAGCCGGCGTGGACTTTCGGAACACGCCCGTGCCCCCCGATCGCGCTGCGGCTGATGCTATTTAGAATTAGAACTATTATTATTGTTTGTCTAGCCGCATTTCCGGGCGGCGCGGGGTGCGCCGGCGCCGCGTTTGCCTGCCTGGCGATTAAAACATCGGATGAGGGTTGGCGGCCTTTTCGGGGATGGGCTGGATCACGTCCCAGTGCTCGACGATCTTTCCATCTTTCAGGCGATAGAAATCGGCAACGGCCGCGCCGCGCGCTGCCGGGTCGGGCTTAACGAAGATGTGGATCGCCGCCAGATCGCCATCGACCACGATGTGGCGGATCGAAAAGCTGTGCCCGGGGTCGGAAAACATCGGTGTGAGCGCCGCGATGGCCGCCTCGCGCCCATCGCCAAGCCCGGGATTGTGCTGGATATAATCCGGCGCGACATAGGCTTCGAACGCGGTGCGTACTTGCCGCAGGGTATAGAAGCGGCGGGCAAAGTCAGTGATGATCGCCCGGTTGCGGGCGGTTTCGCGCGCAGCAGCGGTGGTCGTGGCGATGTGGTGCGGCGCTGTGGGCTTGGCGTTAACGGCATGCGATGCTGCCATCGCACCGGTGAACAGGGCCAGGGCCAGCGCAGATTTGATGGCAGCATGCATGGCGTCGTTATCCTTTCAGGCCGTTTGCACCGTCTTTTCGTCGGTGTTGAAGGCGGGGAAGGGCAGGTAGGACACGCGCAGCTTTTGACGCAGCGCGAGGGTGTGTTCGCCCGCCGGCAAGCCGCCGGGATGGTTGACGATGATCGTGGCCGGCGTGCCGAATGCCCAGCGCCGGTCATAGGCGGTTTCCATGGCATCCAGCGTGATCGGGCCCTGGCCCTCATCGAACTGCACCGCTTCACGCGGCAGTTCCACGCCATCGAGCGTGATCGCCAGTTCTTCGATCATCGACAGGGTCAGGCCGCGGTAATAGCCCAGCTTGGCCTCGAACGCGAAGCCGGTCGGCGCCTCCGCCGGGCCGATGTTGCGCACCGTGGCGGCATCGATCAGGTACTTGTCGAACATCACACGGTCTCCTTGGCGCCGAATGCGGCTTCTGCCTGGTCGATCAGGCGCTCGAACATCACATGCTGGCGGCGCACCTGCTCGCGGCTGTCCACCGGGTGCACGTCCTGGATCCAGCGATTGCCTTCGTATTCGCTCGACAGGGTTCCTTCCCAGCCGCACTTGACGAGTTCGGGGATGACCTCGTCATAGGCGATCGACGGGTCGGTGCAGTCCTCGTCCATTTCATAGAACTTGGCCTGGATGTGCCGGAAATAGGGGGCGTAATTGCCGATCCGCTTGGGGTTGGCATAGGGCGCGTGGCGCAGGGTCTCGGCCATGGCCACCTCGGCCTTGTTGCCGCCCATCTTCACGGCCACTTCGTAGATCGTGTATTCGGCCATGATCTTGGCCTCGTGGCTGTCCACGATGAACTGCGTCACCTCGGGCCGCGCGCCTTGGCGTTCAAAGCGCGCGCGGAAGGCCGGCGGATAATGCTTCATGAAGATGCCCATATCGGGCAGGATGCCCAGGTGACGGGTGCCCAGGCGGTCTGCTTCGTCGATCGTGCGCAGGATCCAGGCATGTTCGAGATGCCACGGCGCGTGCACTTCCACGCCCAGGTGCACGTCATACTGCTCGGCATAGGGCACGCAGGCCGCCAGGATATCGGGCCGCACGAACACCAGCACGCGCATGTTGCGAATGCCCAGCCGGTTGGCCAGCTTGATGTCGCGCACGATGCTTTCCACCTGCTCGGCATCGCTCATCGGGCGATCCTTGCGCAGCTTGGTATCGAGGAACATGTCATAGCAGGTGAAATGCGCGCCATGGCGGGCCAGCATGTCCTGCCAGCGCGCCACGTCGGCATCGCTCAGGTTGGGGAATTCGGGCATGTTCTGCTCGGGCAGGATTTCGATGCCCTTGGCGCCGATCGAACTGCCAAACGCGATGCAGTCCTCCACGCTCATGGTGCCCAGGAAGAGCTCTTCCTGAAACGAGTAGAGGCTGACGCCCCGTTGGATCTTGGACATGGCTTTCATGGCTCCGTCAGGAGGGGCGGCAGCGACGGGCTGCACGCTGGGAAAGGAAACGGGATGGAACTGGCGCGGCCGGCGCGAGGCCCGCGCGCTGGCGGCTGCGGGACACTGCCGGCGCCGTTGTGGCCGGCCCGGTGGCGTGGCGCGGAACGAAGGCGGTGGTGATCATGGCTCTCCCCAGCGGCGGGCAGGCGCCACGCCATAATTAGAACTTTAGTTCTTATTGATCTTCGTATCGCTTTCCCCGGCCGCTCTGTCAAGATGTGGTTTTTTATGGATCAAACTGTTGGAAAATAACGGTAAAATGCCGCGCGGTTGATCTGCGTCAAACCATCTTGACCGGAAATTCCATCCGCCATAATAAGAACCAGCATTTTGATTTTATAAATGGCGAGTCACGATCTCGCTATGCTCAAAAGGGGAGGACGTCGGATGAACCGCCTGATCGCGGCACTGTTGATCGGTGCCAGCATGCCCACGATTGCCACGGTTGCGCACGCGCAGGATGGCGCCGCGCCGCAAGATGCTGCCAGCAGCACGGGCGGCAATAATGATGGCCTTGCTGAAATCGTCGTCACGGCCAACCGCACCGAGAGCTCGGCGCAGAAGACTGCTGTGGCCTTGACCGTCTATACCGGTGCGGATCTGGCCCAGAAGGGCATCAGCAACGTGCAGTCGCTCGCCACGGTCGATCCCAGCGTCAATCTCAGCACCAGCTCGGGTTCGGCCTATGTCGCCGTGCGCGGCATCGCGTCGACCGACGTGACCGAAATCGGCGATCCTTCCGTGCCGATCGCGCGCGACGGGTTCTATACCAACCGCTCGTTCTCCATCGGCACCTCGATGTACGACATCGCCCGCATCGAAGTGCTCAAGGGCCCGCAGGGCACGCTCAACGGCCGTAACTCCACCGGTGGCCTGATCTCGCTGATCACCAACCGGCCCAGCGACACCGCGGGCGCCTATGGCTCGTTCGAGGTTGGCAACTATCGCGCGCTCAACGTGGAAGCCGGCGGCAACGTGCCGCTGACCGACACGCTGGCCGTGCGCTTCTCGGGCATCCATCGCCAGCACGACGGCTATCGCCACCTCACCGGCATCAACCTGGACGGGGATGATGAAAATACCTCGTCCGGCCGCGTACAGCTGCAGTGGAAGCCGACCGACAACGTCAAGCTCTGGGCGTCGTACCAGCATGACGACATCCGCAACGTGGGCGACGTGGCGATGGTTGCGGCGCTGGGCACACGCCCCGATTTCGGCGACGCGCGCAGCTTTCCCAACCAGGCGCTCACGTCTAACCGGGTAAAGGGCGATCGTATCCGCTGGGAAGGCACCGTGGCCAACTTTGCCGGTGACCTGACGCTGACCTATGCTGGCGGATGGGACAAGCAGACCTGGGCGCACAAGCTCGATGCCACGGGCCCGGCCTATCCGGCGATCCGCAATTTCATCCAGCACGAGGCACCCACCACCTGGAACCATGAAGTGCGCCTGTCCAACGGGTCGAACAACCCGCTGTTCTTCCAGGTTGGCCTGTTCCACTTCCAGGAAACCAACACGATCAATTCCGGGATCTATAACCTGGCGATGACCGGCCCTTATGCGCCCGGCGGCCCGCTGTCGTTCCTGGATTTTTCCAACACCTACGGCATCCACTTCGATTACAACGTCAAGACCAAGTCTGACGCGGTGTTCGGCCAGATCGCCTACAAGCTGGGCGATCAGTGGAAGCTCACCGTCGGCGGGCGCTATACCCGCGATGAAAAGGTGCGCACCGGCGGCGCCACGCTCAATTATCCGGCGCTGGCTTTCCCGGAATGGGGCTTTGTCTTCCCCTTCACCAAGGGTTTCACCGATGGTGCGGGCCGCATGACCAAGTCGCAGCCGACCTGGCACGTGGGCCTGGACTATACCCCCGCCAGCAATTCGCTCGTCTATGCCAAGTATGATCGCGGCTACAAGTCGGGCGGGTTCAACTCCAACGGTTCGGCAGCCTCGATCCCCTATGGCCCCGAAACCCTCGACGCGTTCGAAGTGGGCACCAAGAACCGCTTCATGGGCAACCGCCTGCAGCTCAACGCCTCGGCGTTCTACTTCAACTATCGCGGTTACCAGGCTTCGCAGACGGCAGACTCGCTCAATGGCGCGGCCGGCACGTTCAACGTCGGTACGGCCAAGATCTATGGCGCCGAAGCGCAGGCCGTGGCCCTGTTCGGCCAAGGCGGGCGGATCGACCTCAACGCTGCGTGGCTGCACACCCGGTTTGGCGACAACATCACCGTCAACGATGGTGGTGGCACGCCGCAGAGCATCGGTGGCCACCAGCTGCCCAACGCGCCCAAGCTGTCTGTCTCGGGCGGCATCGAATATGCCATCCCGGCTTTCGGTGGCACGCTGACCCCGCGCGCCGATGCCAAGTACAGCTCCTCGTTCTACTACTCGGTGTTCAACACCTACGACACGCAGTCGCGTCCTTATGTGACCGGCAACCTGTCGCTGCAGTATGCTCCCGAGGGGGCGCGCTGGACGCTCCAGGCGTTCGTGCGCAACGTGGGTGACAAGGTCGTGCTCGCCTACGCGGCGCAGAACTTCAACTCGCGCCTCAATACCTATCAGTTCCAGCCGCCGCGCACCTATGGCGTGCGCTTCGGCTTCAAGATCTGATCGCCACACAACGGAAAAAGGCCAGCCCGGCGCATGCCGGGCTGGCCTTCCAGGTGCCGGGCCGGGACAGCGGCCCGGCACCATTTGTTTAAGCAGGCGCGCTGGAGATCAGCGCAGGTCGAGCACCACGACCGACTTGGCGGGCAGCGTGACGCTGAGCACGCCGTTCTGGATCGTTGCCGCGCTGAACGGCATCGGGTGCACGGTATCGGGCGCAGCAAAGGTATTGTGCGCATCGATCGCAGCGCCGGTCAGCACCTGGCCGCTCGCGCTGGCGGCGGCGATGCCATCCAGCTTGATCGTCACCGTATTGGCCTGGGATGGATCGCGGTTGGACAGGGCCACGTGCACCACGCCAGCCTTGTCGCGCACGGCAGAGCCGCTCACCGCCGGCATCGTGAACTGGTCCTTGGCATACCATGGCGTGACGATGTCGATCGGCAGCACGGTGGCATCCTGCCACGGGCGGTACATCATGAAGACATGATAGGTGGGCGTCAGCACCATCTTCTTGCCGTCGGTCAGGATCATGGCCTGCAGCACGTTGACCATCTGCGCGATCGCCGAAAGCCGCACGCGATCGGCATAGTGGGCAAAGATGTCCAGCGTGGTCGAGGCGATCAGCGCATCGCGCAGGCTGTTCTGCTGACGCAGGAAGCCGGGGTGCGTGCCGGCATCCTGGGCATACCAGGCGCCCCATTCGTCCACTGCCAGGAACACGCGCTTTTGCGGATCATACTTGTCCATGATCGCCGTGTGCCGGGCGAGCAGATCGTCGATCCGGCGCGCCCCTGCGAGGGCATCGGCCCAGTCGTGCTCGTCAAAACCAACCGGCTGCGCCTTGGGCGGCCAGGTGCCACGGCCAGGCACGGTATAATAATGCAGTGACAGACCATCGACCTGGTCGCGGGCCCCGCGCATCATGGTTTCGGTCCAGTTGGTGTCATCCGCATTGGCGCCAGAGGCCACGCGCAGGATCTGCGTGCCGGCCACAGGCTTGATGAACGCGGAATAGCGGCGCGTTTCGTCCACCGCGTATTCGGCGCGCATGTTGCCGCCACAACCCCACAACTCGTTGCCGATACCGAAATAGGGCAGGGCCCAAGGCTGCTTGTGGCCATTGCGGGCGCGCTCGTCGGCCAAGCTGCCGGCTGGCGCGGTGACATATTCGATCCATTCGGCCATTTCGCGCGGGGTGCCGTTGCCCACGTTGCCCGAGATATAGGCCTCCGCCCCGATCTGGCGGAGCAGTTCGAAGTATTCGTGCGTGCCCACGCTGTTGGGCTCGGTCACGCCGCCCCAGTTGGTATTGACCTTGACCGGGCGCTTGGCCTGCGGGCCGATCCCTTCGCGCCAGTGATATTCATCGGCAAAGCAGCCGCCCGGCCAGCGCACCATCGGCACCTTGAGATCACGCAGCGCGCCGACCACGTCGTTGCGAAAGCCGTTGGTGTTGGGGATGGACTTGTCGTTGCCTACCCACAGCCCGCCATAGATGCCGTTGCCGAGATGCTCGGCAAACTGGGTGAAGATATGCCGGTCATAGGTCGGGCCGGGCTTGTCAGCGTGCAGCGTGGCGGTGGTGGGCGTGCCCCCGGTATCGGCCAGCGCCGGCGTGGCCAGGGCAGTGGCGGCGAGCAGCGCGGCGGCGGCGGAACGAAGCATCTTGATCATGCGAGGGCGCGTCCTTGTTTGCGAAGGGGGCGGGATCAATCGAAAAAGGCGTCTGTCACCAGCCGTTTGCCGCGCAAGAATGCATCGGCCACCAGGGTAAGGGGGCGGGTGTCGACATCGCTTTGCCCCTGCGCGACGAGATCGGCAAAGCGGGCATAGAGGCCAGGATATTCGTGGTCGTCGTGGCGCAGGGTTTCGCCCGGCAGGGTCAGGACCGCACCGCCGTTGGCAAGGCGCAGCGTGCCATCGGCGGTCTCCACCACGATGTCCCAGCTCTGCGGGCCGGTCTGGCGCCAATCGAGATCCATGTGGATGGCCGTGCCGCGAGAATCGCGGAAATGCAGGTCTGCCGCAATCGGGGCAGCGCGGTTTTCCGGTACTTCCAGCGTGGCTTCGGCCAGGAAGAACGGATCAGGCAGGATGTGGGTGATGATCGAGAGCGCATTGATCCCCGGATCGAACACGCCCAGGCCGCCTGGCTCCCAGATCCACGCCTGGCCCGGATGCCACACGCGCACATCCTCGCGCCAGATCACCTTGACGCCGGTGATCTGCCGGTCGGCGAGCCAGGCGCGCGCCGACGCCACCCCTGCGGCATAGCGCGAATGCCACGAGGCAAACAGCGTGGTGCCGGCCTTGGCGGCATGGGCCACAAGCGCATCGACTTCGGCCAGGGTGGCGCCCGGCGGCTTTTCCAGGAACACGTGCAGGCCCTTGTCCAGCGCCAGCGCCGCCAGATCATAGCGCGCCTGCGGCGGAGTGCAGAGCGCCACGGCATCGATCGCCACATCGCTATCGACCAAAGCCTGAAGCGTGTGGAAATGCGGCACGCCGTCGACGCCGCTGTCGCTGCGGCTGACCGTTGCGGCCAGGGTAAAGGCCGGGTTGCCGGCAATCGCGGGCAGGTGCTGGTCATGGGCGATCTTGCCCATGCCGACCACGGCAATGCGGATCGGGCCCATGGTTTAGAGCGCCTTGACTGCGAACGGCACGGGGCCGGCCGCTGCGCGCGCCAGCGGATTGTGCAACGGCAGGGCAAAGGGCGCAGCCGCGATTTCAAAGGCGTCCCCTTCCTGCGTCTTGATCCCGTCGCTGAATGAAAGCGTGGCCGTGCCGAAGAAGTGCACGTGAATGTCGCCAGGCCGGCGGAACAGCCCGTATTTGAAGTGATGGTGTTCCAGGTTGGCCAGGCTGTGCGACATGTTGTCTTCGCCCGAAAGGAACGGCTTTTCCCACAGCGTGGCGCCATCGCGCAGCACGCGGCTGGTGCCGCGAACGTCGGCGGGCGGGTTGCCCAGCAGCAGTTCGGCGCCCAGCGCGGCCTGGCGCAGCTTGGAATGGGCCAGCCACAGATAGTTGTGGCGCTCGGTCACATGGTCGGAAAACTCGTTGGCCAGTGCCAGCCCCAGGCGCCAGGGCGTGCCATCGGCACCGATCAGATAGATCCCGGCCAGTTCCGGTTCCTCGCCGCCATCCTTGGCAAATGCCGGCATCGTCAGCGGCTGGCCCGGGCCGACCAGCTGCGTGCCATCGCCCTTGTAGAACCATTCCGGTTGTTGCCCTTCGCTGCCAGCGGCGGGCTTGCCACCCTCCAGCCCTTCCAGGAACATGCGCATGGAATCGGTCTGCTTTTCGGCCTGCGCGGCATCGCGGTGCATCTTGTCGCGCCCTTCGGCTGAACCAAGATGGGTAAGCCCGGTGCCAGTCAACCAGACGCGCGCGGTGTCATCATGGTCGATCGCGGGCAGCAGCGTGCCGGCGGCGAGCTCGGCGGCGATGTCCACCGCCTGGCTGCCGGCTCGGGCGGCAGCGGCATCGGCCAGGCTGTGCCCGGCGGCGATCGCCGCCTGGGCCAGCTCGCGCACCGTCGCGGGGCTGTCGAGGAACACGGCGCTGTCATCGGTGGCCAGGATCACGCGACGCGTGCCATCGGCGCTGCGATGCTGAAGAAGGCGGGTTGCCATGGAAGAGGATCTTTCGCGAGAGAAGGGGATCAGAGCGTGAGCGTGCCGTCGATCAGGCGCGGCGCGCCATCGCCGCGTACGGCATCGGTCAGTTCGGCTGGCAACACCGCCTGGCTCAGGTTCTGGTAGCTGACCGGGCGCAGGAAGCGATCGATCGCCAGGCTGCCGACCGAGGTGGTGCGCGGATCGGACGTGGCCGGGAACGGCCCACCGTGCACCATGGCATGGCACACTTCGACGCCGGTGGGCCAGCCATTGGCCAGGATGCGGCCAACCTTGCGTTCCAGGATTGGCAGCAGCTCGCTTGCCAATGCCTCGTCAGCAGCGTCCATGTGCAGGGTGGCGGTCAGCTGGCCTTCCAAGCCCTTGAGCACCGTGGCCAGTTCCGCCGCATCGGCGCAGGTCACCACGATCGAACTGGCGCCGAACACTTCGTGGCCGAGCGCCTTGTCGGCCAGGAAGGCCTGGGCCGTGGTGACGAACAGCGCGGCCTGGCCACAGGGGCCTTCGCCCATTGGGCCGGTCGCCACGGCTTCCACGCCGGGGGCCGTGACCAGCGCCTTGACCCCGGCTTCATAGGCAGCGTGGATGCCGCTGGTCAGCATGGTCTGCGGCTGGGCCTGGCCCACGCCCTCGCGCGCGGCGGCCAGGAAGGCGTCGAGGCCCTCGCCGGCGATCGCCAGGACCAGGCCGGGGTTGGTGCAGAACTGCCCGGCGCCCATGGTGAGCGAGGCGACGAACG
>NZ_APCQ01000359.1:0-3594 GCF_000410615.1 Novosphingobium sp. B-7
GGCGGGGCTCACCCCGGTCATCGGGCCGATGCCGGCGCCGATCGTGGCCCGGCTGCTGACGCCCGGCGGGGTGCCCGGCAGCGGCGTGCGCGAGGTGGTGTCGGTGGTGGCCTGCTGGCCCATGGCTGGCAGGCTGATGGCGGTGCCCAGGATCAGGGCAGCGGTTGCGGCAATGGCGCGCATGGTCGGGCACTCCTTGAGGATGCGTTTGCTCACCTTAACGGATCAATGCCCGCTCGTATCCGAGTCTTTTACGCTGGCGCGCAGCAGGCGCCTTGGGTGCTAGGCGGCGTGGACCAATTCCACAGCGCCACGGCTGGAGGCAAAAACCGCCAGTTCAAAGAGGCGAGGAGGCGGAATATCGGGAATATTGCGCGACGAGCCGACGCGGGAATGGGGGGTTTTGGTCCAGCCCCAAAGGGGTTGCCCTATAAAAGGCCCTGGCCGCGTTGCTCGGCCTTGCAAGAGGCCCACTCTTGCTTCGTCCTCACGCCTCGCCAGGGCCTTTTATAGGGCAACCGTGGCGTTGTGGAATTGGTCCACGCCGCCTAGCCAGCCTGCACCCTTGCCAAGCGGCGCGCTTGGCCCTAGATACGGCAAACTTTCCGACATCGGAGCCCTGACCTGCCCCTCCCGGACCTGTCCGGGGCGGCGATGGCCCCTAGGCGGAAGGGACGAGATTCATTCAGGCAGCGAAGGCAGCACGGCTATGGCCAAGACCAGCCCCGGCGAATTCTTCAATCAGGTGAAGGCAGAGGCGCGCAAGGTGGTGTGGCCCACGCGCCAGGAAACGACCACCACCGCGATTTTCGTGGGCATCATGATGCTGATCCTGGCGGTGTTCTTCCTGGGCATCGACAGCGTGTTCGGCATGATCGTGCAGTGGCTGCTCAAGCTGGCCTGATCCACAAACCTTCGTACAAGAGACCCACTTATGGCCCGCTGGTACATCATTCACGCCTATTCCGGCTTTGAAAGCAAGGTCCGCGAATCGATCATCTCCGAAGCCGAGCGCATCGGCCTGTCGCAGTTGGTCGAAGCGGTGGAAGTGCCCACCGAAACCGTGACCGAAGTGAAGCGCGGCAAGAAGATCTCGGTCGAGCGCAAGTTCATGCCCGGTTACGTTCTCGCTAAGCTGGCGATGAACGACGACATCTATCACCTGGTCAAGAACACGCCCAAGGTGACCGGCTTCCTCGGCCATAACGGCAAGCCGCAGCCGATTTCTGAAAAGGAAGCCGCACGCTATTTCGGCGCGCGCGAACAGGCCGCTGCCCAGCCCGCCCGCCAGGTTGCCGTCGATTACGAAATCGGCGATTCGGTCAAGGTCAACGCCGGTCCCTTCGCCACGTTCAACGGCGTGGTGGAAGAGCTCGATTTCGACAAGCACCGCGTCAAGGTCTCGGTGTCGATCTTCGGCCGCGCCACCCCGGTGGAACTCGGCTTCGACGAAGTCGAACTGGTCAAGTAAGCACCAGCTTTTGCCGGACGCGGCCGTTTCTGGTTGCGTTTCCGGCCTTGCCTGCTAAGGGCGCCCACTTCGCGGCGGGTTTCGTGCCCGCCCGATTCCGCGCGGTAGAGCAGTTTCGGCCGCTCGTTATCACCGCTTACTCTGCGGGGCACATGCCCCAACAGGATGAAAGGAGGCCATCATGGCCAAGAAGATCGAAGGCTATATCAAGCTGCAGATCAAGGCCGGCGAAGCAAAGCCTTCGCCGCCGATCGGGCCCGCGCTGGGTCAGCGCGGCGTCAACATCATGGGTTTCTGCAAGGAATTCAACGCCGCCACCCAGGAAGTGGAAAAGGGCACGCCGCTGCCGACCGTGATTACGGTCTATGCGGACCGCTCGTTCACCTTCGTGACCAAGACTCCGCCCGCCACCTTCTTCATCAAGCAGGCCGTGGGTATCAAGTCGGGTTCGAAGACCCCGGGCAAGGCTTCGGCCGGTACCATCAAGCGCTCGCAGCTGGAAGAAATCGCCCAGGCCAAGATGAAGGACCTGAACGCGAACAGCATCGAACAGGCCGCCAAGATCATCGAGGGCTCGGCCCGTTCGATGGGCCTGCAGGTTGTGGAGGGCTGATACCATGGCAAAGCAGACCAAGAAGCAGAAGGCCCTCGTCGAAAAGCTCGGCGACAACCAGAAGATCTACGGCGTGGATGAAGCCATCCAGCTGCTCAAGGATCTGAAGAGCGCCAAGTTCGACGAATCGCTCGAAGTGTCGCTGAACCTCGGCGTCGACCCGCGCCACGCCGACCAGATGGTCCGTGGCATGGTCAGCCTGCCCTCGGGCACCGGCAAGGACGTCAAGGTTGCCGTGTTCGCCCGTGGCGACAAGGCCGAAGCGGCTCTGGCCGCCGGCGCTGACCGCGTGGGCGCCGAAGACCTGCTGGAAGACATGCAGGCCGGCAACCTCGACTACGGTCGCGTGATCGCCACGCCCGACATGATGGGCCTGGTTGGCCGCCTCGGCAAGGTGCTGGGCCCCAAGGGCCTGATGCCGAACCCGAAGCTGGGCACCGTGACGCCGAACGTCGCTGACGCCGTGAAGTCGGCCAAGAGCGGCCAGATCGAATTCCGCGTCGAAAAGGCCGGGATCATCCATGGCGGCATCGGCAAGCTCTCGTTCTCGAACGAAGCGCTGCGCGCCAACTTCGACGCTTTCGTCGATGCGATCGTCAAGGCCAAGCCGTCGGGCGCCAAGGGCAAGTATGTCCGCAAGGTCGGCCTGTCCTCGTCGATGGGCCCCGGCCTGAAGATCGACGTTGCCCAGGTGCACGGCAGCTAAGCCGCACGCCGTCAAGGCAAACAGGATTTCGGGGCCGGGAGGGTTTGCCTTCCCGGCCCCTTTCCGTTGGGGCTAGAGCGCGATCGACTTTGACTGCGTCACAGCCGGCGCTCTAGCCTTTTGATTTTCCGCATTTTCCGAGTCGGCAGGTGATTCCACCTGCCTTGAAAACGCTCTAGGCGCGCGTGCCTGGCTCGCCTAATCACAGGGCTGTGACCGTGTCTTCTGCCTCTCTCGCAGCGCCAGATCCCGATGCCGATCCTTTGGCCCCGCGCCTGGTGGACGAGGCGGAGTGCGTTGCCTCAGTGCTTCTCGCGATCTTCGTGGCGCACCATATCGGTGCCACCCATGTCTCGTGGGCGGCATTCACCGGCTACATGGTCATGCGCGGCTATCCGCTGGAAACGCTGCGCCGTGCGCTGCTGCGCATCATCGGCACGGCGCTGGGCGCGCTGGCGTGCCTCGCCGTGCTGGAAAGCCCGCTGGGCGGCAACATGGTGGTGCTGGCCATGGCGATGGCGCTGGCCGGCACGGTCAGCCTCTATGGCGCGATCACCGGGCGCCATGCCTATGCCTGGCTGTTCCTGGGGCTGACCTTTGCCATGATGCTCTACGATCGCGTGGCCATGCCGCTGGCCGATCCCCGGGCCTTTGCGGTGATGCGCATGATCGAAACCCTGGCCGGCACGGCCGCCTGCATGGCGGTGAGCCTGGCGTCGGCCTGGACGCTGCGCCGCCGCTGGCCGGCGATTCGCGCACCCAAGCCGCAGGGCGTGGGCTGGCGTCCCGATGCGTTGCTCCACG
>NZ_KE148454.1:0-305 GCF_000410615.1 Novosphingobium sp. B-7
GGCCGGGCTGGACGTGGCCGGGGCGGCCGGTTCCTTCCTGGCGGCGCCACGCCAAGGCGGGGAGCAGGGGCGCCTGGCCGCCGGTGCCGCCAGCCTGGCGGCCGATATCCTGGAATCGCTCGACCGCGAAAAGCTGGGCGGCATGGCCAAGCAGGCCTTGCGCCAGCAGATAGACCGGATCGACCTGGCACCGCTCTTGGGCCAGATGTTGCGGGCGATGATTGCCGACGGGCGCCATCTGCCGCTGATCGAGGCGCTGCTGGCCAAGACGGCGCAGACCCTGGAAGCCAACGAGGCGCTGCTGC
>NZ_KE148454.1:439-8114 GCF_000410615.1 Novosphingobium sp. B-7
ATGAAGATCGTGGAAGGGCTGGAACAGCTTGCCCACGACCTCGTCGAAGACCCCGCCATGCGCGCCCGCGTTGAAGGCATGAAGGCCGAAGTGCTGGCCAACCCCGCGTTCACCGACTGGCTCGACGCGCTATGGGAGCGCGCGCGCGGTGGCTTGCTGGCGGCGGTGCGCGGCGGTGGCAATGGCGCGCTGTCGGGCCAGATCGGCGTGGCCCTGGCAGACCTCGGCCGGGCGCTGCAAACCGATCGGCAACTGGCGCTGCTGGTCAACCGCTTTGCCCGGCGCACGCTGGTGGGCGTGGCCAGCCGCTATGGCAGCCAGATCGTGCGGCTGGTGTCGGAAACCATCCGCCGCTGGGATGCCCGCACCGTGACCGCGCGGATCGAGGGCGCCGTGGGCCGAGATCTGCAGTTCATCCGCATCAACGGCACGCTGGTGGGCGGGCTGGTGGGCCTTGCCCTCCACGCGCTCGACATGGCGTTGTGAGGGCCAGCGACAAGGCCCAAGCTGCTGTTTCCACGCCCCTTGGTGCGAACCATAGGGGTTTTCTCGACAGCGCGCGGCAAGGGGTGTAAGGCGCGATAATGACCGAAATCCCGGCCACGCCTTTGCTCGACACCGTCGATACCCCCGCCGACCTGCGCCGCCTGGCGCCTGGTCAATTGCGCCAACTGGCCGATGAACTGCGCGCCGAGATGATCTCGGCCGTGGGGCAGACCGGCGGGCACCTTGGCTCCGGCCTGGGCGTGGTGGAACTCACCACCGCGATCCATTACGTGTTCAACACCCCCGATGACCGGCTGGTGTGGGACGTGGGCCACCAGGCCTATCCGCACAAGATCCTCACCGGGCGGCGCAGCCGCATCCGCACCCTGCGCCAGGGCGGTGGCCTTTCCGGTTTCACCAAGCGCAGCGAAAGCGAATACGATCCGTTCGGTACCGCGCACAGCTCGACCTCGATCTCGGCAGCGCTGGGCTTTGCCGTGGCCAACAAGCTGGCCGGCAAGCCTGGCAAGGCGATCGCGGTGATCGGTGATGGCGCGATGAGCGCGGGCATGGCCTACGAGGCGATGAACAACGCCGAAGCTGCCGGCAATCGCCTGATCGTGATCCTCAACGACAACGACATGTCGATCGCGCCGCCCGTGGGCGGCCTCTCGGGCTATCTCGCGCGGCTGGTATCGTCGCGCCCGTTCTTGGAACTGCGCGAACTGGCCAAGCGCCTGTCGCGCAAGCTGCCCCGCCCGCTGCACCATGCGGCCAAGAAGACCGACGAATTTGCCCGCGGCATGGCCATGGGCGGCACCCTGTTCGAGGAACTGGGGTTCTACTATGTCGGGCCGATCGATGGGCACAACCTGGAACAGCTGATCCCGGTTCTGGAAAACGTGCGCGATGCCGCGCAAGGGCCATGCCTGGTCCACGTGGTGACGCAAAAGGGCAAGGGCTATGCCCCGGCCGAGGCGGCGGCCGACAAGTATCACGGCGTGCAGAAGTTCGACGTGATCACTGGCGAGCAGGCCAAGAGCGCGGGCGGCCCGCCCAGCTATACCAACGTCTTTGCCCAGGCCCTGATGGCCGAGGCCAAGGCCGATCCCACGGTCTGCGCGATCACCGCCGCGATGCCCTCGGGCACCGGGCTCGACAAGTTTGCCAAGACCTATCCCGATCGCCTGTTCGACGTGGGCATTGCCGAGCAGCATGCCGTGACCTTTGCCGCCGGCCTTGCCGCGCAGGGCATGCGGCCGTTCTGCGCGATCTATTCCACGTTCCTGCAGCGCGCCTATGACCAGGTCGTGCACGATGTGGCGATCCAGAACCTGCCGGTGCGCTTTGCCATCGACCGCGCCGGGCTGGTCGGCGCCGATGGCGCCACGCATGCCGGGTCGTTCGACGTGACCTATCTGGCCAGCCTGCCCAACATGGTGGTGATGGCCGCCGCCGACGAGGCGGAACTGGTCCACATGGTGCACACCGCCGCCTGTCATGACAGCGGCCCGATCGCCTTCCGCTATCCGCGCGGCAATGGCGTGGGCGTGGCGCTGCCCACCGTTCCCGAGCGGCTGGAAATCGGCAAGGGCCGCGTCGTGCGCGAGGGCAGCAAGGTGGCGATCCTCTCGCTCGGCACGCGCCTGGCCGAAGCGCTCAAGGCCGCAGACCAACTCGACGCGCGCGGGCTGTCCACCACGGTGGCCGACCTGCGCTTCGTCAAGCCGCTGGACGATGCGCTGATCCGCCGCCTCATCGCCACGCACGAAGTGGTGGTGACGATCGAGGAAGGCGCGATTGGCGGCCTAGGCGCCCATGTGCTGACCATGGCGAGCGACGAAGGGCTGACCGACAGCGGCCTCAAGATCCGCACCATGCGCCTGCCCGATGTGTTCCAGGATCACGATGCGCCCGAAAAGCAGTATGACGCGGCCGGGCTCAACGCCCCGCATATCGTCGATACCGTGCTCAAGGCACTGCGCCACAACAGCGCCGGGGTTCAGGAAGCGCGCGCCTGATCCTCAAGCCGGCCGGCGTGCCACTGTCGCATGAAGGTGATGGTGGTGCGGGCGGCCGGACTTGAACCGGCATGGGCAAAGCCCGACGGATTTTAAGTCCGTTGCGTCTAACCAATTTCGCCACGCCCGCACGGCTTGTGCGGCTATAGGCAGGTGGCCGCCGCGCGCCAAGGGGGCGGCGCGGCAGCCCTGCAAAAAAGGCCCGCTGTCCCTATGCCGGACGCGAGCCTGACTGCCTGTTAGACTTGGTAGATTTGGGGCTTGTCGCCTGGTCGCGCCGGCTGTGGTGCGTTGGCGGGATATGAATGGCAGGCAGCGCCATTGTCTCGTGCAAAAACGCTGCCTGCCCCCCCTGTAACGCTGCTACCGTGCCCCTTGGCAGCAGCGTCCCTGGCGCCGTGGTGGCCCTTGGCGGGCCGCGCCGGCGCCAAACCGTATTATCTGCGCAGGATCACTCGGCGTTGAGCCGGATGCGCATTTCCTTGCCCGGCTTGAAATAGGGCACGCGCTTGCCCGGCACGTCGACGGATTCGCCGGTGCGCGGGTTGCGGCCCTTGCGCGCATCGCGTTCGCGCGTGGAAAAGGCGCCAAAGCCGCGCAGTTCCACCCGGCCACCGTCGGCGAGGCGCCCGGCGATTTCGTCGAAGAACACGTCAACCACGCGCTCGATCTCTTCGGCGCGAAGGCCCGGGCTGTCCTTGGCCAAAGCTTGCAGCAGTTCGGAACGTATCATGTCACTCCCCCTCCGCGATGCCCCCCGGCATCGTATGAAGTCCCTTTTACGCCGATTGACCCCCGTCACGGCGCAAATTGCACTGTGCCAGATGTCGGACGAGTGTTCAACTTATCGAACGTTCAAAAAATGCAGGGAAATTTGCCGAAAACCGCGCAATTTTCGGCCACCAGGTGAAATTCTCTCCGGTGTGGCGCTCGACCGGCGCGGCCAGTGGCGAAAAACGCATGCCGCGATGGTTTGTTTCGGTGGGGCTTGGCTTCCAGAAAGGAATATTCAGTCGCTTGGCGCTGTCGCGCATGTTCGTTGCAAAGCGGCGCGCGGTTGCAAATTGCGCCTTTCCAAACCGCGCAATCCGGGTAGTTTCCGCCGCAACCGGACTGCTTTTCCCTCGACAAGAGCCGTCCACCAGAACCGTCGATCGTCGCATATCCATCGGCCCTGCCTATTCATCGGCCCCGCCCGCCGGCAGCTTTTCACGGAGCGCATCCATCCATGACCGAGGCGAACACGCCCCCTTCATCCCCGTCGTCCACCAGTGCCCATGGTGACACCGGGTGGTTCGGCCATCCCCGCCAGTTGGCGCGGCTGTTCACCACCGAAATGTGGGAGCGCTTCGGCTTCTACGGCATGCGGGCGCTGTTGACGCTCTATCTCACCAAGCACTTCCTGTTCAGCGACAGCACTACCAACGGGCTTTATGGCGGCTTTGCCGCGCTGGTCTATCTCACCCCGCTGGTGGGCGGGCTGATCGCCGATCGCGTGCTCGGCTCCAAGCGCTCGGTCAAATATGGCGCGATCATGATGTCGCTGGGCTATTTCGTGCTGTGCTTCGGCGGGGAAACCGCCAAGCCCCATGCCGAAATCGCCGGCCAGCGCTATGACGTGGTGGCCGAAAACACCGTCGATCGTCCTACCGCCACGGGCCTGGAAAAGCGCTATGTGGTCATGGATGGCAGCAAGCTGCTGATCAAGGGCAATGCCGATGGCAGCGTGGCGCTACTCGCGCCCGATGGCCACGTCGCCCGCACCGTGCCGGGTGACCAGTTCGCCACCGGCGGCACGCGCTCGTCGTTCTACGTGCTGCTGATGCTGCTCGGCCTGTCGCTGGTGGCGGTGGGCAACGGGTTCTTCAAGCCCAACCTCGCGACCGTGGTGGGCGAACTCTACGCCCCGGGTGACCGCCGCCGCGATGCCGGCTTCACCATCTTCTACATGGGCATCAACCTGGGGTCGCTGTTCTCGCAGATCCTCTGCCCCTGGCTGGCCGATTCCGTGGGGTGGTGGGCCGGCTTCCTGTTGGCCGCGATCGGCATGGCGGTTGCCTGGATGCTCATCCAGTTCGATGGCGGGCGCCTGGCCGGTTACGGCGAGCCACCGGTCCAGCGCGGCCGTGACCTGACCCCGTTCATCTATGTCGGCGGCCTGGTCGCCGTGGGCGCGGTTATCCTGCTGTTCCAGAACCTGCTCGATGCCAAGCCGGTCGCCGCCGGGTCCAGCCTGCTGGCCTATGTGCTGGCGCTGCCGCTGCTGGGCAAGATCCTCTTCGCCAGTTTCCTGATCGGCGTACCCGCGATCCTAGTCTATGCCTGGCGCACCGGCAACCGGGTCGAATTCGAGATGATGGTGGCGGCCATGGTGCTGACCACGTTCAACACCGTGTTCTGGACGCTGTTTGAGCAGGCCGGTTCCTCGCTCACGCTGTTCGCCGATCGCAACACGGATCTTTCGGTGTTTGGCCTGTTCAGCATTTCGGCCGGGCAGACGCAGTTCTTCAACGCGCTGTTCATCGTCACCCTGGCGCCGTTGCTGACCATCCTGTGGGGCAAGCTGGCCGCGCGCGGGCTGGAACCCTCGATCCCGGTCAAGTTCGGCGTGGCCCTGGCGGGCGTGGGCGCCGGCTTCCTGTTCCTGGTCTGGGGCACCCGCTTTGCCGGCCCCGACTTCAAGGTTTCGGTGTGGTGGCTGGCTGGCCTCTACCTGATCCACTCGGTCGCGGAACTGTGCATCTCGCCTGTCGGCATGAGCATGATCACCAAGCTGTCGCTGGCCCGCATCGTCGGCCTGATGATGGGCGTGTGGTATTTGTCGATTGCCATGGCACAATATGTCGGCGGAATCGTTGCGCAGGTTGCAAGTGTGGAAACCGTGGGGGGAGAGGTTACCAACCTCAAGCTGAGTCTTGACACCTATACCAGCGTTTTCAATGTGATCGGCTGGTTCGCGGTGGGGATTGGGGTCGTTCTTCTGCTGCTTTCGGGGGTTTTGCGCAAATTGATGCACGGGGTGCGGTAGTTCGGCGTGGCGCCGTCCTGGCGCCACTTCGGATCAATTTGTTCGGCAATGAGACATGCTTGGGGGATGCCACGCGTCTATGCTCGCCTAAGCGAGCATGGTAAACAATTGTTAGGCTAGCTTGCAGTGGCGTGGGAGCGCTGCAATGCAGCGGGTACGGAGCATGTCTTGATCGAATCACATCTACCCCTGGCCCTGGCGATGCTGTTCTTTGCCGGTTCCCACTGGGTACTCTCGCATCCCTTGCGCAAACCCGCCGTCAAGGCGCTGGGGCTGAATGGCTTTCTTGCGGTCTATTCCATCATCGCCTTGGTCGCGCTGATCCTTGTCTTGATCATGCACGATCGCGCGCCCGATGGGCCAATGCTGTGGAACGGCTATGCCGTCCTGCCCTGGCTGGCTGGCTCGCTGCTCAGCTTTACCGCCACGGCGCTGTTGCTGGCTTCATTCTCGCGCAATCCGGCGCTGGCCCCGCGCAACATGAACGGGCTGTCCACCGCTCTGCCCCAGGGCGTGTTCCGCGTGACCCGCCATCCGATGATGTTTGCCATCGCGCTGTGGGGCATTTCGCATCTGATCGTGGCGCCCAGCCTGCGTTCGCTGCTGCTCAACGGCGGCCTGGCATTGATGGCGGTGGGCGGTGCACGCACCCAGGATGCCAAGTTCCAGGCGCTCTATGACAAGGAATGGCGCATCTGGTCGCGCCGCTCGCCGTTCTGGCCCGATCTGCGCAACCTGGGCAAACTTGGCTGGGCCTGGGGCGGGGCGCTGATCCTGTGGGGGCTGATCACGGCGTTGCACTGGCTGCTGGCCGGCATTCCTGCCGGTCCCTGGCGCTTTTTCGAAAGCTGATCGGCTTGCATCGCCGCGGAAATCGGGCAGGTTTCGGAAATGGAACCTGTGACCGTCTCCGCGCCCGCCCAGCAGTCTGCCTTGCAGCCCGCCCTCGTTACCGAGCGCCTTGCGCTGTGGCATCCTCACCCGCGCGATCATGCCGGGCTGGTCGATCTGCTTGCCCCTCAAGAAGTGCGCCGGCACCTTGGCAACCGCCCCACCAGCGCGACCGAGGAATTCCAGCGCCTGCTGCGCAATGCCGGCTCATGGGCGCTCTATGGCTATGGCATCTTCACATGCCGCCGCCGCGATGATGATGCAGTGATCGGCATTGCCGGCGTGTTCCATTCCTGGCGCGGCTTTGGCCAGGGGCTGGACGATGTGCCCGAAGCCGGCTGGATCTTTGCCCAATCCTGCTGGGGCCAGGGCCTGGCGCGCGAGGCGATGACCGCCGTGCTGGCCTGGTTCGATGCCACGCATGGCACCTCGCAGGGACCACGCCGCGTGGCCTGCATGATCGATGGCGACAATGCGCCCTCGCTCGCGCTGGCGGCCCGCCTGGGCTTTACCGCCTATGCCGAACACGCCGACGGCACGCGTGATGTGCCGCTGGTGCTGCTGGAGCGTGGCGAGGGCAACGGATAGGCCACCACCGCTGCCCTGCCTTCAGCGCTTGCGCTGCCAGATCCGCAGCAGGCTGCCATCATCCAGGCCCAGGCCGTCGCAGGTCTTGGGCCGATCGGCCTGATCGGCACACAGCTGCACTTCCTGCAGCCAGCCGCCGGGGCTGGCGCTGATGCGGATCGACTGCGGGGTGAGGCGGGGGTTGCGGCTGATGAACGCACGGCGCAGGTCGCCTGCGGTCAGCACGCGGCGGCGGGCCAGGCTGTCCATGTCGGGCAGATGCAGCGCAGCCATGCGCCGCGCGCCTTGCGCGAAATAGGCCTCTGGCGTGGGGGCCATGCAGGCGCCATGCTTAGCCCATTCGTGGGCGAGCAGGCGGGCCGAGGGCGTCATGCACATGGCGCGGCGCAGGGTTTCGGCGCTGGGCACCGTGGCGGGGCACCACTGTGGCCATTGTCCGGGCAGGCCATCGGCCCACAGCCCGTGCAGCACGAAGCCGAAATGACCCAGGCTGCCATCGCACTGCGTGCCGCCGATGGCGTCACCCGTGTGGTTGCGACAGAACTGCGGAGACCATGACAGCGCCAGCGTGGTGCCGGTCATCGGCCCGGTGCGGCGCGGCCCATCCGGGGCGGGCAGCGGTTCGGGATCGATGCGCGGTGGCAGCCGGCAGGACGGCGCC
>NZ_KE148455.1:0-306 GCF_000410615.1 Novosphingobium sp. B-7
TGCTGCAGGCTTGGCCGGCTTGGGCGCGGCGGCGGCCGCAGGCTCGCTCTTGTCGTTGGCCTTGACCGGGGAAGGGCGCGCCTTCAGGCCCAGGCGATGGGCCTTGCCGATCACGGCGTTGCGGCTGACCCCGCCAAGCTCTTCAGCGATCTGGCTGGCGGTTGCGCCGCCTTCCCACATCTTGGTCAGTTTCTCGATCCGCTCGTCGGTCCAGCTCATCCGTTCGAAAACCCTTGCATGGGCCAAGGGGTGCGTCCCTTGCCCTTTCATCTTCTTGCCATCGGCCGGCGCGCGCGGGACCCCGCC
>NZ_KE148455.1:316-13928 GCF_000410615.1 Novosphingobium sp. B-7
GCGCCCGTCATGGCCAACCAATTCCCGTCCCCCACCGGAGAAACGAAACCGCTTGAACCGGCAGATGCCTTTGCGGGCACCGCTGCCGGTCATGCCTACGGGCATCTAGCCGGTTTTCCACCGCCCGGACAGCCGATTTTCCGCAGCTTCAACAGTGTCGGGCTCTGGACCCTCTATATGAAGGAGGTGCGGCGTTTCTTCAAGGTGCAGACCCAGACGATCTGGGCACCTGCGGTAACCACGCTGCTTTATCTGATGATATTTACCCTGGCGCTGGGCGGCGGTGGCCGCGTGGTGCTGGGCGTGCCCTTTGCCAGCTTCGTGGCGCCGGGCCTCATCGCCATGGGCATGATCAACAATGCCTTTGCCAATGCCAGCTTCGGGCTGCTTGGAGGCAAGATCCAGGGCACGATCATCGATTACCTGATGCCGCCGGTTTCCGAAGGCGAACTGCTTGCCGCCCTGGTGGGCGCCGCCGTCTCGCGCGCGATCCTGGTCGGCCTTGCCGTGTCAGCCGCCATGATGTTTTGGCCGGGCGTGTCGCTGGAAGTGCGCCATCCCTGGGCCGTCATCTGGTTTGGCCTGATGGGCGCGATCCTGCTGTCGCTGATAGGCGTGGCAACTTCGCTGTGGGCGGAAAAGTTCGATCACAACGCGGCTGTAACCAATTTCATCATCACGCCCATGTCGATGCTGTCGGGCACGTTCTACGTGATTGATCGCCTGGCGCCCGCGTTCCAGACGGTCAGCCGTTTGAACCCGATCTTCTACGTGATCTCGGGCTTCCGCTATGGCTTCCTGGGGCAAAGCGATATCGGCAGCAGCAACATGGCCGTGCTGCATGGCGCGATCGGTTTGGGCGTGCTCAACCTGGTACTCGGCCTTGGCCTCTATGCCCTGCTGCGCACGGGCTGGAAGCTGAAAGCCTGAAGGCTTCACATATGCGAAAAGGCGTCGCTTCCCCGGGGAAACGGCGCCTTTTTTGTTTGTTTCGGGCGGTCAGTGCGACAGGCTGCGCCGCAGGCGATAGCGCCCGTCGGCAAACCCGTCGAACATCTCGCGCAGCGACGGATGGTCTACCGGCCCGGCTTCGGCATCGGCGGCCAGGTTCTGCTGGCTGACATAGGCGACGTAGCTGCTTTCATCGTTCTCGGCGAGGAGGTGATAGAACGGCTGCTCGCGCAGGGGGCGCATGTCTTCGGGAATGGATTCGTACCATTCCTCGCTATTGGCGAAGACCGGATCGATATCGAACACCACGCCGCGAAACCCGAACAGGCGATGGCGCACCACGTCACCGATCGCAAAGAGCGCCTCGCTCACGGCCGGTACGGAAATCTGACGGCCGGCCTGGGGAGAAAAGTAGCTCGTATTTTCGACATGGATGGACATGGAACGAATATAGGTTTGCGGCACTTGCGAAACAAGCAAGGCTTTTGGGGAATATCAGGCTGGGGATAACTCCTCTTTCCGCTTGGCAAGGCCCGAATCGTACGCTAGTGGCGCGGTCCTCGACCGGGGCGGCACACGCCGCCTGACGCACGGCACTTCATGGAGAGGTGGCAGAGTGGTCGAATGCGCCGCACTCGAAATGCGGTGTACGGGCAACCGTACCGTGGGTTCGAATCCCACCCTCTCCGCCATGTGCCCCCTTCGGCAGTACGCCAGGCTACCCTAAAATGCGACGCAACTGCGGGCGAAATGCTGCCTGCTCTCGTGGACTCGAGTGGTGTCGAGACTTGACCTCCGCAATTGTGCACGTCTGGGCACTACTGGCCATGCTGCGGGTCTTACGTGTTTGATCTGCCACACCAAACCGGCCGGGCCAGGGCGGCCAGCAGCCCTCCAAGGTTTGCCAGATCACACAAGGTCCGGCCCTCCCGCGACATGGCGGTTAGCTGATTGCCGCTGACGCAGGTGTGGATGTGGGCGGGATCAATCTGCGCCGCAACGCCCCAGGCTTTGGCGTGGGCTTCCTTGGCTGTCCATCGGCGCAAGGCATCTTGCGCGGTGCCATGGCGCAGTTGATGCCTTTCGCCGATAGTCAGAGCATCAGGTGGCGGCGGTAGTGCCCCGATCGGTTCGATGTCCACCCCCAGGGGACAGCGGGCGATGGCTATGGCGGCATGAGGCCAGTGGCCTGCGACGCTGACATGCCAGCCTTCGGGCGCAGTGACCCGCAAGGCGCCTGCAGGAAGCCTCTCTATCGAAATGCTGTCAGGATGCGCTCCGCTGGCCAGCGCAATCAGCACCTTGGTCAATTGTCGCCGCAGGCTGCGCATGCCGGCCTGTGGGCGGCTTGCCAGGTCTGCCAGATCACTGGAGCGCAAGGGCGCCTGCCGCGCCATGGTCTCCACGATTGGATCGTCGAGCCGCACCACCCAGGCGAAAGGTGCGTCGCCAACGGCGAACCGGCGCGGCAGGGCTCCGGTGTGCCAGACCGGGGCGTGCACTACCCCTGCGCCAACCGCGCCGGTGAGCCTTCCCAGGAGGTGCCGGCCGGGAGGCTTTCGCCCTTCATCACCACGGACAGATCGCCCAGCTGCGCATCCGCGCCAATCTCCGCGTCATACAGCACGATGGCATAGGAGCCGATCGTCGCCCGGTCACCCACCGTCACGCCGCTGACCTTCATCACCCGGTCCTCGAAAAGATGGGTTTGCAGGCCTGCAAAATCATTGAGCGCCACATCATCGCCAATATCGACCAGATCGTATTCGGTCACATCGGTGGTGTCCATGTAACAGCGCTTGCCGATGCGGCAGCCCATCAGACGCAGATAAGCTGGCAGCCATGGCGTGCCACGCAGGGGTTCCAGCAGATTGCTGACGGCCAGGTTTTCATAGGTCGCTGTCACCAGTTCGGTGCGCCAGACAAAGGTGCTCCACAACGGCTGGGTGGTGGGCTTGTAGCGGCCCATCACCAGCCATTTGAGCAGCACCACCGACAGACCGCAGGCCAGCGCAAATCCGACATAGAGGATGGGGAACGCCATCAGGATCAACTGCCCGCCATGAGCCAGATCGTCGAGGTCGCCAACCAGGGACAGCAGGATGTCGAAGAAGGTGAGGAAGAGCGTGAGCGAGAGAATGACGCGCACCGCTTCGATCGAGAGGCGCGTGGCGATCAGCCTGGGGCCGGGCTTGAAGCGGGCGCCCTCGTCGAACATGCCCACCGTCTGGCGCACCGGCAGCGAGATCGGCGGGGAGCCGAACCAGGTTCCATCAGGGCTGGCGGCAGCGCCATCGCGGGGCGGGGCCGAGAGCACGCCAATCAGCACATTGTCGCCAATCGTGGTCCCATTGGGCAGCACCGCCGAATTGCCGATGAACGAGCGTCTGCCAATCCGGGTATGGGCCATTTCGATCACGCCCGGGGCCACGCGGGCCGCGCCGAACAGCACCGCATCGGCAATAAAGCTTTCCGGGCCGATATCTACCAGATCGGGCACGATGGCGGCTGCGGTGGAGATTTCGGCGCGGGCACCCACCTTCACGCCCAGCCCGCGATACCAGGGAGCCACATAGAGCGTCGCATAAATCGGGTGGAGGAGTTGGAGCGCGAGCCCGTTGATCTGCTGGACGAACCAGAAGCGCACATAGAACCAGCTGTAGATCGAATAGCGCCCCGGCTTCACTTTGCCGAGCAGCAGCCATTTGGCCGCAATCGTCAGAACGCACATCAGCACCACGTAGGTGATGGCCAACAAGGGTGCGAGCAGCAGATAGGAGTACCCTTGCGTGTTCCAGTCAATCTCGATCATGGCGATGAGGCCAGGCGCGATGGGCAGAATGGCGACGATGGGCAGGATGAAGGCGGCCAGGGCCAAGGCAATGCCACTCAGTACCCGGCGCATCGGGCTGGCGCCATTGTCGATATGGTGTTCAACCCCCTTGGCCACGCACGCGGCCGGAGAGCCGTTCCAGCGCTCGCCGGCGGGGATGGTGACGCCGGCGGCCAGCGAGGAGAGGTCATCGAGCACTGCGCCATCGCCCAGCGCGGCATTGCGCCCGACCACCGCCATCGAGCCTACCGTTGCCCCTTTGCCCAGAGTGGCTGATCCCAGTCGCAGCATGCCCCGCTCGACCGCGCTGGTTGCCAACATGGCCTGGTCGCTGACCACGGCATCGTCGCCCAATGTGACCAGGTCGGCGACATCGATCGGGCCCCGGCCAATGAAGACCCTCCGGCCGACTTTTGCGCCCAGCATGCGATAATAGAACCGCAGCATGGGTGTGCCGGCCAGATAGGGCGTGGCGATCACTTCGGAAAAGCGCCGCACGAACCACCAGCGGAAATAATAGGCGCCCCACAGCGGATAATCCCCCGCGCGATAGCGGCCGATCACCAGCCATTTGACCACAATCGAGGCGAGCATGGCCAGCGGCGGGATCAACAGGAAGCTGAAACCACTGAG
The DNA here is from genome assembly GCF_000410615.1 of Novosphingobium sp. B-7. Taxonomy (NCBI): domain Bacteria; kingdom Pseudomonadati; phylum Pseudomonadota; class Alphaproteobacteria; order Sphingomonadales; family Sphingomonadaceae; genus Novosphingobium; species Novosphingobium sp. B-7. Next base: position 4,734 of record NZ_KE148455.1, read on the forward strand.
CATCAGGGCGCTCAAGCGGCTCATGTTGCCCGAGAGATGGGTATACGCGAGATAGGGGAAGAACCATTGCAGCCCGGCCACCGTATAGATCGGCAGCAAGGCAATGGTCTGTGCGGCCCAGCAGAGCCAGCGGTGCAGCGCTGGCGTATGGTGAAAGGGTTGTTCCTCCTGGCCGGCTATCGGGGCCGTATCGCCCAGCCTTTGGGCCAGCCCGCGGATGGTCGGCGCCGCGTAGAGGTCCTGGATGGACACCCCCGTCAGGCCCGGTGCCTTGCGCAGTGCCGACACCAGCCGGGCCGCCTTGAGCGAATGGCCGCCAAGATCCTCGAACAGGTCGTCGGTGACCGAGATTTTCTGTGGCGCGAAGGCTTCCGACCAGATGGCGTGAAGCAGTTCTTCCATCGGCGTGGCAGGCGCGGTGACGTCGCGGTCCTCGGCCTGCTCCATGGCGGGGCGCACCAGCGCCTTGCGATCGACCTTGCCCGAGGCGGGCAGGGTGGGCAACGCATCGAGCACCTGATAGGCGGCGGGGCGCATGTAATTGGGCAGGCGCTCACGCACACGCGTGCGCGCCGCATCGAGATCAATCTCGGCGCCAGCACGGGCGACCAGGAAAGCGGCGAGAAATTCCGCGCCATCCTCGTCCTTGAACAGATGGACAACCGCCTGCGCAATGGCCCGGTCCTCGGCGATGACCGCCTCGATCTCGCCGAGTTCGACGCGGAAGCCACGGATTTTCACCTGGGTATCGATGCGGCCGATAAAATCGATGTCCCCCACCGCGTCGAGCCGCACGAGGTCACCCGAACGATAGATCAGGGCTTTCTTGCCATCGGGCCCGTCAAAGGGGGTGTGAACGAATTTTTCTGCGGTAAGATCGGGGCGGCCGACATAGCCTGGCCCCACGCCGGGCCCCCCGATGACCAGTTCACCCTCGGCGCCCGCGGCAACCGGCCACAGGTTCTCGTCCACGATCCACGCGGTATAGCCCGGCAGGGGCCGGCCGATGGTGACGCGGCGGCCCGGCTGTACCTCGGTCCATGTCGCGGTCACCGTGGTTTCGGTTGGGCCATAGGTATTGAGCATGCGCAGGCCCGGACGCGACCACCGCTCGACCAGATCGGGCGGGCAGGCCTCTCCGCCCAGGTTGAGCAGGCGCAGGGCTGGCATGGGTGTTTCAACCAGGGTAAGCAGCGAGGGTACGACGTGCCACACCGTGACGCCTTCGCGCGCCAGCACGATCGCGATATCCGGCCCGGCCTTGGCCAGTGCTTCATCGGCCACCAACAGTTCGGCGCCGACGAAAAAGGCGCTCCACATGGTTTCGACCGACATGTCGAAGGCAAGACTGAAGCCGCCGAATACCTTGTCCTCGGGCGAAAGGGCCAGAATGGCGCTTTCGCTGCGCACCAGATGGCAGGCATTGGCATGGGTGATCATCACGCCCTTGGGCCGGCCGGTCGTGCCCGACGTATAGATGATATAGGCCAGGTCGTGCGGGGTAGCGCCGGTTTCTGCGCGTTCGATGCCGACGGCGTCGAGCGCGGCCAGATCGCCCAGCGCCTCGTCGACCACCAGTGTGGCGACCGCCATGGCCCCGGCGCGCTCGCTTTCGGTGACGACCAGCACGGCTTGGCTGTCTTCCACGATGTAGTCGATACGGTCCTGCGGATAGGTCCAGTCGACCGGCACATAGCAACCACCAGCCCACAGCACCCCGAGGATGGCCATGTATTGATCGAGACTGCGCGGCAGGCAGATCACCACGCGATCGTCGCGCTTGATGCCCATCGCGCGCAACTGCCGGGCGAAGCGCAGGGCGCGGCGGCGCAACTCGGCATAGGTCAGCTCGGTCTTACGGCTGCTTTCCGGGTCGTTGCCCAATTTGCGCACAGCGCAGCGCGCCGTGTGGAGCAGATAGCTCGCCTCAAAGATCTCATGGAGCAGCTCGTCGCGCGCGTAAGGCTCGTCCTCACGCAGCGCGGGCGTAGGGGCGATAGGCGCAAATACCGTGGGTGCGGCAACCTCCTGGGGTACGGCCAGGATGGTTTCGCTCATCGGGTTCATCTGCAATCCTCTCGCCTCGTGGTCGTGCGCCGCGCTCTCGTTAGTCCAGTATTCCTGAATGTGCGAGGTCTGACCTGTTGTTTTCCATTGGCTATCCGGGGTGAGTGGAGGACAGTAGCCGCGATGCAGATGATGGCCGGGGCGTTCTCGGCCCAGAGCGTGTCCCAGCCCCGATCCTCTCACTGCAGTGTATAAGATCGACGTGCTGTCGGTACGGCGTCATGCGCGTCTGGCAAAGCTTTCGGGGTCGGCCTGGCGCCACCATGCCGCAAGGTGCGGATCCCGCGCGCCGTCGAGCAACTCACCCGGTGCCACGAACGGGTAGAGTTCGTCGAACGAGCGCATTTCCGAGGCGTTGATCCTCTGGCGCAGGCTGTCGGGGGTAAATTCGTCCGGCGTGTTCAGGCCGGCTGCCACCACGATATCGTGCAAGGCGTCGAGCGTGGCTTTTTGGAACCGGGCGACGCGTTCGGCCTTTTCCGGCACGACGAGCCCGCGTTGGCGGGCCAGTGACTGGGTCGCGATGCCCGTCGGGCACGTATCGGTGTGGCAGCGCAGCGATTGGACGCAGCCGAGCGAGAACATGAACGGTCGGGCCGCGTTGCACCAGTCTGCGCCCAGCGCCGCGTTCATCGCGATGGCCGCGCCGGAGTTGACCTTGCCCGATGCGGCCAGCTTGACGCGGCCCTTCAGGTTGGTGCCGACCAGGGCATTGCGGGCCAGCATCAGCCCTTCGCGCAGGGGCATGCCCACGCGATCGGACAGTTCGGTCGGGGCCGCACCGGTGCCCCCTTCGGCCCCGTCGATGACGATGAAATCGAGCAGTATCTCCGTCTCGACCATGGCCTTGACCACCGCGAACAACTCGTGCGGATAGCCGACACACAGCTTGATGCCGACTGGCTTGCCACCCGACAGGTCCCGCATCCGGGCGGCGAATTCAAGCAGGCCACGCGGGGTCGAAAAGGCCGTGTGATAGGCCGGCGAAAGACAATCCTCGCCTTCGGGAACATCGCGGATTTTCGCGATTTCCGCTGTGACCTTGGCTCCGGGCAGTAAGCCGCCGTGCCCGGGCTTGGCGCCTTGGCTGAGCTTGATCTCGGTCATCACGACCGCATCATGGCCGGCGCGCTCGCGAAAATGCTCGGGATGGAAATCGCCCTTGGCGTCGCGGCAGCCGAAATAGCCCGAACCGATCTCCCACACGACGTCGCCGCCATGCTTGAGATGGTAGGGAGACAGGCCGCCTTCACCGGTGTCATGATAGAAGCCACCGATCCTGGCGCCCAGATTGAGCGCTTCGATCGCATTGGCGCTGAGCGCGCCGAAACTCATGGCGGAAATGTTGAGCCGCGCCGCCTGGTAGGGCCTGCTGCACTGGTCCGTGCCGACGGTCACGCGCGTATAGCGTTCGGCATTGCGGGTCGGCGCGATCGAGTGGGCCAGCCACTCGTATTCCTCGGAATAGACGTCGAGTTCGGTGCCGAACGGATGGGTCGATACATCGCCCTTGGCTCTGGCATAGACCAGGGCGCGCTCATCATGGCTGAAGGGGCGCCCATCCAGATCGCTTTCGACGATGTAGGAGCGCAGGAACGGGCGCAGCCATTCGAAGAACCAGCGCAGGCGCGCAGAGCCTGGGTAGTTGCGGCGCAGCGAATGGTGGGTCTGCGCGAGGTCGATCACCGTGATCAGCAACAAGGGCAAGAAGAGCAACAGCAGCCACCACGCGCGCGGATGGTCCCAGCCTACCGCAATCGTCCCGATAGTACCGGCCAGCGCCCCGAACAGCAGCACGTTGCGCGACAGCGCATGATCGCGCCACAGCGCCTGGGTGAGGGTAGGGCGCCCGCTCACGCGATCAGGTTCCGGATGATCCCGACCACCTCGCGTCCGCGCCCGCCCAGCACGGCCTTGGCGGAATAGAGCGCCATTCCCGCGACTTGGCCGGGCTTGACCGCCGGTGGCATGACCAGTTCATAGCGGTCGGTGACAACGTCGAGCAGCGCTGTTCCCGGCTCCTGCAACCAGGCCTGGACGGCAGCCTCGAGGTCTTCTGCGCGTTCGACCCGCCGCCCGCTAAAGCCGATCGCTTCGGCAACGCGCGCGAAGTCGGGATTGACCAGCTCGGTATAGGCATCGAGCAGCCCTTCGACCTTCTGCTCGATTTCCACGAAGTCGAGCGCACCGTTGTTGAAGACCACGACCTTGATCGGCAGCTTTTCCTGCACGGCGGTCAGCAGGTCTCCTAGCAACATGGCCAGGCCGCCATCGCCGGACAAGGCAATGACCTGCCGATCGGGGAAGGCAGCCTTGGCCCCCAGCGCCTGCGGCATGGCGTTGGCCATCGTGCCATGGGTTAGGCTGACCACTGTGCGGTTCTGGCCTGTTGCGGCAATGTGGCGCAGCGACCAGACCATGGGCGAGCCACCGTCGGCGGTGAACACCGCGTCTGGCGCGGCATGGCGCGAAATGGTCTGCGTCAGATATTGCGGATGGATCGCGCCGCCCTTGCCGACCGTGGCGTGCTTCGCCTGTGCCGCATGTGCCTTGCGGTGATGATCGAGGCATTCGTCGAGAAAGGCATTGTCGTCGCACGGCGTGATCCGCGGCAGCAGGGCGTCAAGAGTTGGCGCGATATCGCCGACCACCCCCACGTCGACCGGATGCCGGCGGCCGAGGTGCGTGCCGTCGAGGTCGACCTGCAGGATCGTGGCTTTCTCGGGATAGAACTGCCGCCAGGCAAAGTCGCAGCCCAGGAGCAGCAGCACGTCGCAGGAGACCAGCGCGTGATAGCCTGCCTCACTGCCGAAGATGCCGGTCATGCCGACATCGAAGGGATTGTCGTACTCCAGAAAGTCCTTGGCGCGCGATGTCCGCACCACCGGCGCGCGCAGCCGCTCGGCCAGCGCCACGACCGCATCGTGCGCCTGCTCACACCCCGAACCGCCGTAGATCGCGATCCGCCGGCCGCTGTTGAGCGCCGCTGCCAGACGATCCAGTTCCGCGTCCGCAGGGCGAATGACCGGGGCGGCGCGATGCACGGCAAAGTCCGGTTCGTCGGCTGCCTTGGCGCTCGATACATCGGCAGGCACGATCAGCACCGCGACGCCGCGCTTGGCCAGTGCGGCTTGCGCGGCCATCGCCGTCATCCGCCGGGCCTGTCCCGGTGTGCGGATTTCCTCGCAGAACACGCTGCACGAGGCGTAGACTGCCTTGAAATCGACCTCCTGCGGAAAGTCGAAGCCCAGCTCATCCCGCACGATCTGGCTGGCGATCAGCACTACCGGGGCGCGGTTGCGGTGGGATTCGAACAGGCCGTTGATGAAATGCAGGCTGCCCGGGCCGCACGATCCGGCGCAGGCGGCAAGTTTGCCGGTCAGCATCGCATCGGCCCCGGCAGCAAAGCCGCCGGCTTCCTCGTGTCTGACGTGAACCCAGCGGATCGCGCTTGTCCGGATGGCATCGGTGATATGGTTTAGCGTGTCGCCAGGAATGCCATAGCAGCGCTCGACCCCTGCCGCTTCGAGTGTTTTCACGATCACGTCGGCGACGGTGGTCATAGGCTGTTCCTGCTATTGGCTGCTGTCTTGTGCCCGAACGCGCAACCCATGCTTTGGCTTCACGCGATGGTGCAAAAAACATCCGGCCACCGGGTGGAACCTGCCGCGAACGGCCCCAGGTTTTGCAAAGGCGATGGCCAGAGACCTACCCAGCCGCTCTGAGAGTTTTCTGTGGCTGCATAGCAGTTTGCTTCAGTGTCGGTCGGCCCAATGGCGCAGCCGGCCGCACCGGCGCGCACAATCTCCGACTTGATCATCACGCCTACTCTAGCGCGAGAGGTAGCCCGCTTCGGCCGCAAGATTGTGGCCGGTGATATAGCTGGCGGCATCCGAACAGAGCCGTGCGCTGGCTTCGGCGACTTCCTCGGGGCGACCAAAGCGGTTGAACAGGCTGAGTGCGGGCGCAAACTCTGCTTCGGTGTAGCCGCTCGCCTCCAGCGCGCCGCGCAGCATCGGCGTAGCGATCGCGCCGGGCAGCACGGCATTTACGCGTATGCCTTGTCATCGATCCGGAGTTCGACTTTTTTGCGGCATGGCAGCCCGATGACCGGATGATCGCCTTCCACAAGGAATTGCTGGCAGAATTGCAGCAGCAATTCGGATTGGCTTAGAGCGCGGCCCCGTTCAATCCAGCTTGGTGGGGCGGCGCGGGCGATCAAGTCGCGTCACGCCGCCATTACCATTCATATGCGCCGGGGCAGACCGTGGTCGATGATGATTGCGCCCACGCCGCCCAGGCAAGGCGCCATCAGGCCACCCTGCGCTGCCGGCACGTTATTTCAAGCCTTGCAGATAGGCGATGATCACCGCGCGCTTGGTCGGGTCCTTCTCGCCAAAGAACGACATTTTGGTGCCCTTGACCGCACTTTGCGGCGCAGTGATGAACGTGTCGAGCGTCTTGGCATTCCACGTGATGACGCTTGGAAGCCGCACCGCTTGTCTTCCTGCTATCAGGCAACGCGGAACAACCGCGCGCGCGACAAAGTAAAGGATGAGTTGGCGACAGTCTGGCTACATCGGCAAGTGCACGTTTTGCGGGAATAATTTACCCCTGTTTAACGTGTTTCAAGCAGTCTCTACCGATGGCAAAAGTTTTCGCCGCGTTCGGGAAGGTCTCCCGCGTTGCGCTACGCATGTCGCGCGCCGGCAGCACGTCTCACGCGGCGTTGCTGACTGTGCTGATAAGCCTTTCGGTGCTGACCTCGGTGCTTATCGTCACTTTCCTGGTGTGGAACGCCGATGCCCATGCCGACCGGCTGGCGGCCATTTCGATTTCCGGGGCGATCGATCGCGAACGGTCGCGCATCAGCAACGAAACCTACATCAATGCCCATTGGAACGATGCTTTCGCCCACGCCTATGGCACCATGGACGATCCGTGGATCGTGTCGCAATGGGGAACGCCGATCGGCCTGGGCTATGTGATCGATGCAAACGGACGGACGTTGTTTGCGCATCTCCCATCCGGACGGGCGCCCCCGCTTGCTGACCTGATCGGGCCGCGGACTCTCAAGGCCTTGCTGGCCCGGGTACCGGCGAACGAGGCCGCCGTAAGACAGCGCGGCGATGCCATGGTCTTGCTGGGCAAGGCGGGGGACACCCCGGCGTTGATTGCATTTTCGCCGATCGTCCGGGAAAGCGGCCCGGCGACGCTCGACACGTCGACCTATCGTATTTTTGTCGATATCCGCCTTCTCGACAACAAGCTGCTTGCAGAATGGGGCAAAGGCTTTGGCTTGCAGCATCTGCGGTGGGCACAGGGCGGCCGATCCGCGGGCGACGAAGCCTCCACCTTGGTGCGCGACTGGTCGGGTGCGCCGCTCGGCACGATTGCGTGGCAACGCCTTGCTCCGGGGTCTTTGGCCGTTCGCGAGTTATTTCCGATAATCGGCTTTTGCATTGTCCTGTTTCTGGCGGTTGCCGCCCTCATCGCGCGTCGCGTGCAAAGCCTGAACCGAGAACTGGCGATCCAGTCCCACAGCGCCATCGAGGCTGGCCGACAGGAGCGGGAGGCGCGCCTGCTGGCTGATAGCGATGAACTCACCGGGCTCTACAATCGGCGGCGTTTCTATGCCGATCTCGAGCATGCGGCGATCCCGGCCAACCTCGATGCCATGACCGTGGGTTTGATCGATCTCGATCGCTTCAAGCCGATCAACGACACGTTCGGCCACCTGGTGGGAGACGGCGTGCTGATCGAGGTTGCCCGCTTGCTGCGCGACACCGCAGGCCCCGACGCCACGCTCTATCGCCTGGGTGGCGACGAATTTGCGATGATCGTGCAGCTTGATGGCGCGGCCACCTTGCGGCTGGCGGAGACGATCTGTGCCGCGGTGGCAGCGCCGATGCGCATTGGCGACAGGCAGGTGAGCCTTGGGGTCTCGATCGGGCTTGCCCCGTTTGTCGACAGCGAACTCACCCCGGTGGACCTGGCCAAGCGTGCGGACCACGCACTTTACCACGCCAAGCGGGAGAGGCCCGGACAAGCGGTTCCTTTCAATCTCGAACTGGAACGCCGGCTGCTGGACGATCACGTCATCGAGGCGGAACTGCACGCGAGCGAATTCGAAAACGAACTGCATTTTGACGTGCAGCCGATCGTTTCCATGCAATCGGGCGCAGTGGTCGGCGGAGAACTCCTGGCGCGCTGGACGAGTGCGCGCCTGGGCGTAGTCGAGCCACAGCGCTTTGTCGAAATTGCCGAACGCAGCACCGTGATCCATGTGATTACGCGCAATGCCATGCGCCGCGCGTTGGAACTGCTGGACATGCTGCCGCCGGGCAAGACGCTCTCGGTCAACGTATCCGCCTGCGATCTGCACTGCGCCGAGACGGTGGATGCGATGCTTGACATGGTCAGCAATTCGTCTGCCGACCCACGCCGCCTGTGTATCGAGGTGACCGAGACGGCGGTGATGCGCAACCTTGACGCGGCGATCCATGCGCTTCACCGCTTCCGCGCCATTGGCATGCAGGTTGCTCTGGACGATTTCGGCACGGGCTATTCGAGCCTCAGCAATCTTCATCGCCTGCCGCTCGACAAGGTGAAGATCGATCGCAGCTTCGCCCTCAATTTCGACAACAGCTACAGCGTGTCGATCGTCGATGCGGTCGTCAATCTTTGCCATTCGCTGGGGCTATCCTGCATTGTCGAGGGGGTGGAGACGGCGTCACAAGCATTGAAGTTGCAGAAAATCGGTTGCGATCTCATGCAGGGCTATCTGTTCAGCTATCCGTTGAATGCCAACGTCTTCGTGACCTTTGCCGCGCAGTGGTTTGCGCCGAGAGAAGAAGGCCGGCCGCGCATAGCCGGCTGATCCGGCATTTCCGCGCTATTGTTCCGCGTGGCGCACGATCGCCTCGCACAGGCGGTGCGTCGCCAGGATCGCGGCCGTATCGACCGGTCGACGCTCGCGGGCAGCGAGCAGGAAATCGTCGCACATCGCTTCAAAACCCCGTTGCCGGCCAACCGGAACCCAGTCGCCGCGGCGTTGCAGGCTCTGTCTTCCACGCGTGTCGACACGGTCAGCCAGGTTGAGGACAGTGTGGCGGGGGGGGCCGCCCC
>NZ_KE148455.1:13938-16286 GCF_000410615.1 Novosphingobium sp. B-7
ATGACGTCGAGGCGTTCTTCATCCAGGCCGCTGTCACGATGCATCATGCCGATGGCGCTGAACCCGTCGCCAGCCAGTGTCAGGGTAACCGCGTGCAGCAAGCCGTCGATGACGTTGGTTTCGATCGTGTGGCGAAGTACTGGCCCAGGCACCATCGATAACAGCGTATCCACGACATGGATGAAATCGTCGAAGATCACGCGGCGCGGTTGGTCCGGCTGCGCATTGCGGTGCTTTTCCATGACGATAAGGCTGGCGTTCGTGCCGCGCAGGGTGGCGTAGTCTGGCGCGAACCGCCGGTTGAAGCCCAACTGCAGCGGCGTGGCGCGGGTCTGTGCCAGCATGGTGAGCGCTTCAACCTCGGCAAGATTGTCGGCGAGCGGCTTGTCCACGAACGTGGCGATTTCACGTTCGAGGAGCAATTTCACCAGTTCGGCGTGTGCAGACGTGGCCGCGTGGACAAAGGCCGCGTCGAACGTGGTGGCAGACAGCGCATCGATGACGCTGTTGTGCCGATGCTGGATGCGAAACGTGCGACCTACTTCATCGAGCACAGATCGATCCCGCGTCGCCAGATGGATTTCGAGATCGGGCCGCGTGGCCATGACCGGAAGATACGCCTTGCGGGCGATGTCGCCCAACCCGATCACAAGAACACGCATGCACTTTTCCTGTCTTCACCGGGCCAAGACGTTCACCTGGCTGGGATATATCGGGTGCCGGGGCACCGCAACCGGCTTTCCCACGTCATTTGCCGGGGATGGGATCGGCTGCCGGCTTGGCGGCATGCATGCCATCCGCGTTCCGACCATGGCGGGGCAGCGCCAGTTCGAACGCGGTGTCCTTGCCGGGGAGCAGAGACAGATCGCCGCCATGGGCACGGGCGATCTGTCGTGCCAGGCTCAGGCCGATGCCGCTGCCTTCTTTCTTGGTAGTGTAGAACGGGCGGAAGATGCGCGCGCGGCCCTCATCGGGCACGCCGGGGCCGTTGTCGGCAACGCATATCGACAGGCGGTCGTCCAGCTTGGCGGAAAGGCGAACCTGTGGGGCGTCGGTTGCGGCTACTGCGGCCTCGGCGCCATTCTGGAGCAAGGCCCACAAGGCCTGGCTGATCTGGTCGCGGTCGATGAAGACCATGCCGTCTGGCGGCCCATCCGCCACGAAAGCGACGCGGCCGCCCCAACGCGCGGCGAACATGCGGCGCAGATCGTCGAACAGCACCGCCAGCGTCGTCGGCGCCAGGACCGGCTCGGGAAGCCGGGCCAGCTGGCGATAGGCCTGGGTGAAATGGAGCAGGCCATCGGCACGGCGAGACAGCGTACCGAGCATGTCGCGCAAATGCGCGACCGGTGGTGGCGTGTCGTCGAGCGTCGCCAGCGCGCTGTCAGCGAGCGAGGCGATCGGTGTAAGCGCGTTCATCACCTCGTGGCTCAACACGTCGAGCAGTTCGCGCGTCGTTCGCGCTTCGGCCAGGCGTTCTTCGCTTTCGATGTCGATCAGGGCGAGGATGGTGCGTGCGGCGCCAGCGCCATGGGCTTCGATCCGGTCGATGCGATAGGCCCGGCCGGCGTAGCGCAGGCGCGGTGCACTTTCCCGCAAGGCCTCGGGCACATCGATCAGCGCGTCCTCGATGTCGAACAGCATGCGTGCCGCCCGATTGAGCGCACGAACGCGGCCGCTGCGCTCCACGCTCAACAGAGGGGTGGGCGCCTGGTCCAACACGGCACGCAGCACCGCGCGATCGGTTTCGCCATCGGGCGCCGCCACCTGTCGTTCGGCGGGCAGGTGCAGCGGCATCGCGCGGGCAAGCGCGAGGCTGGCCAACCAGAAGCCGAGCAACAGCACCAGCACGAAGCAGGCATAAAACCCGCCGGTCCAGGCGGCGACCGTGGCCGCGCCGCAGCCGAACAGCAGCAGCTGTCCCGGCAGCGCGGTCCTTACGCTGCTAGAGGCCATGCTTGGCCATCCGGCGATAGAGCGCAGCCCGGCTCAGCCCCAATTCTTCGGCCGCGTGGCTGACATTGAAGCCGTGCCGCTTGAGCGCCGCTGCAACCAGCACGCGCTCGCTCTCTTCCAGGTTGAGCGTGGACGCGACCGCTGCTGGCGACGGCGCTTCGGCCGGGGAAGGGCCGAGACCCAGGTCAGCCTCGCTGATCAGCCCGCCATCGCCGAGCACCACGGCCCGCTCCACCGCCTGGGCCAGGCCGCGCACGTCGTCGCTCCAGGGGGTGACGGCAATGGCCGTCTCGGCCTCGGGCATGAAGCCCAGCACCGGTTTGCCGTGCCTGCGTTCGGCCGCGCGGGCGAAATGGCGCGCGAGCAACAGGGCGTCTGCGCCGCGCTGGGCC
>NZ_KE148456.1:0-309 GCF_000410615.1 Novosphingobium sp. B-7
CGCCGGGCCGGGCGCTGCAGGGTAATCCCGGCTCGACAGCGCCAGCCCATCGGGCGATGTCCATTGGCGCAGGGCGAACGGTGCAGGACCCGTCACGCGCGTTCCTCCGCGTTGGCACTTGGCGATGACAGGCCATGGGCCAGCAGGCGGCCGGCTTCCTGCACCACGGCTTCGGGTGCCTCATCGCCCCACACGCCAAAGCGCAGGCCCAGGAACACGTTCATGCCCATGATCGCCCAGGCGCGCACCTCGCTGTCGCCGGCGCTGATCTCGCCGCGCTGGGCGGCCGCTTCCAGCCGGGCGGCGATG
>NZ_KE148456.1:472-1556 GCF_000410615.1 Novosphingobium sp. B-7
CAATGCTGGGGCCGACGAAATCCTTCACCTGCCCCGAAAGATCGCGCACCAGCGCCTGGAAGATCGCTTCCTTGCTGTCAAAATAGACGTAGAAGCTGCCGGTGGCGACGCCGGCGCGCGCGGTGATCTGGCTGATCGCGGCATCGTGAAAGCCCTTTTCGCCAAACTCTTCGGCCGCCGCATTGAGCAGCGCGCGCAGCGTGCGCCGGCCGCGCTCGGTCTTGGGCACCTTGGACGGGCGGGGCGCTGGTGCTGCCGCCGCCGCATCGGGCTGCGGTGCCGCCGTGGCGGAGGAAGGCGCGGGAGAAGTCCGGGTTTCAGCCATGAGCAGCCAGTTCTAATTTGAAGAGTGATTCATTTTTCACTAGTATGCCGGAACCGGCCGGCAGCGCAAGGTACAGCCAAGTCCACGCCGCGCTCAATGGGCTCAATGGGAGAGACGAATGCCACCTGCGCCAGAAACGCACGAAAGCCTGCCGTTGCTGCGCCGCCCGGCGTTCGTGCTGGCGATGCTGCTGGTGGTCTATACCTTCAATTTCATCGACCGGCAGATCCTGGGCATTCTCGCCGGGCCGATCAAGGCCGATCTGGGCCTGAGCGACACCCAGCTTGGCGCGCTGGGCGGCTTTGCCTTTGCCCTGCTCTATTCCACCATGGGCCTGCCGCTGGCCTGGCTGGCCGATCGGCGCGGGCGCACGCGGGTGATCGCGGCCTCGCTGGCGGTGTGGAGCGCGTTTACCGCGCTGTGCGGCATGGTTTCGGGCTTTTGGGCGATGTTTGCCTGCCGGCTGGGCGTGGGCGTGGGCGAGGCCGGCGGGGTGGCGCCATCCTATGCGCTGATTTCCGATACCTTTCCGCCGCAGCGGCGGGCGCGGGCCCTGGCGATCTATTCGCTGGGCATCCCGCTGGGATCGGCAGCGGGCATCCTCCTGGGCGGCTATGTCGCGGCGGCGGTGAACTGGCGCGCGGCGTTCCTGGCGGTGGGCCTGGCTGGCCTGGCATTCACCCCGCTGTTTGCCTGGACCGTGCGCGATCCGCGCCGTCCGCAAGCGGGCGAAGCGCCGGCGATGCGCGCGGTGCTGGC